>NZ_JBHXMY010000122.1:0-994 GCF_042720195.1 Nocardia sp. NPDC058497
GGATATGCATGGATGTCCACGTTTTTCGCTCCTCGCCGCGATTGTCGTCGCCCGGGACCGGTTGTGTCGAGGGTTGGGACGCCGAGCCGGAAAAAGGGCGAGCCCGGCGGCCCTGCTCCCCCCTCCTGGAGCAGGCCCTGGCCGGGCTCGCGACAAAAGTGTCGCGTGGGGGACCATCAGGATCCTGAAGAGTCGCTTAACGCCGTTGTCATCGGTGGCGCGCAGCGCGATAACCCCATATGACGGACAACTCCTGCGGTGCGCACTGCGCGCGGCTGTGTACCACCGACGGGCTGGCCGAGGTGCTGGCCAGCGACCGCGGCCTGCTGCACTGGCGGGCGATGCGCAGTCTCGGTGACCCGGGCCTGGCCGAACACGCCGTGCAGGAGACACTGCTGCGCGGCTGGCGCTCGTGCCGCGACTTCGACGCCCGCAAAGGCAGTGTGCGGACCTGGCTGCTGGCGATCGAGCGCAATGTCGTCGTCGACATCGTGCGGGCGCGCGCCGCCCGGCCCGGTGACGTCGGCTGGGACGACATCACCGAGGTCGCGGGTTGCGGCAAACCGGATTTCGCGGACGGGCTCGTCGACGGGCTGCTCGTCGACCAGCTGCTGGCGTGCCTGTCCGAGCCGCAGCGGGCCGCTGTGGTCGAGGTGATTCTGCGCGATCGCGGATACCGGGAAGTGGCCGCGGACTTCGGCGTTCCGGTCGGCACGGTCAAGACCCGCGTGCACTACGCGCTGCGCTCGCTGCGGCAATTGCCGGAGGTTGCCTGATCGACTCGTTCCGGTCGCGATCTGGGCGCATGACCAGCGCTGATTCGCTTTTCCTCCCTGTCACATTTCGGTAACTGTGCTTGCTCTGTGGTTGCCTACGTTGCAAGAGTGAACCACTGGGTTTGGTGTTACCAATGGGAAGGGAGGGGTGGGCCGGTGCGGAGCACCGACCGAACAATCAACCCCACAACAACAAAGCCGGTCTCTGCGCCACCAGT
>NZ_JBHXMY010000122.1:1004-12884 GCF_042720195.1 Nocardia sp. NPDC058497
CGGGGTGTTTTGGTTTTGGGTGTGTGTTTGCTTGTGTTTATTGTGTCACCGGGGGGTTTGGGTGTAAACTGGGGGGTGGGGGGGGGGCTGGGTCGCGGCCCCCCGACCGAACATGCAACCAAACATCATCAAGGCCGGTCTCTGCTCCACCGTCTCCGCCGCGGTCGTGATCTCGCTGACCGGGCTCGTGCCCGGCGCGGCCACCGCGGCGCCCGAGCCTGCCACCGGCGACCAGCTCGTAGGCAAGACGATCTTCCTCGACCCCGGTCATCAGGGGTCAGCGCACGCGGAGAACCTGGGCCGCCAGGTCGACAACGGCCGCGGCGGCACCAAGGACTGCCAGACCACCGGCATGACGTCGCTCAACGGCGTCCCCGAGCACACCATCAACTGGAATGTCGCCGAGCTGGTGAAGGTATCGCTGCAGGCGCTGGGCGCCGATGTGGTGCTCAGCCGCGCCGACGACGCAGGCTGGGGCGGGTGCGTCGACGATCGCGCCCGCGCCGCCAACCAGTCCGGCGCCGCGGTCGCGGTGAGCATCCACGCCGACAGCGCGCCCGCCGACCAGCGCGGTTTCCACCTGATCGTGCCGCAGCTGCCCATCCCGGACTCGGCCGCCGACCTGGCGCAGTCCGGCCCCGGCCGCGCGGCATCGTCCCTGGTCCGCGACGCCTACCTCGCCGCAGGCTTCCCGGCCGCCACCTATGCCGGAGTCAGCAATGGCCTGCAGACCCGCGCCGATGTGGCCGGTCCGGCATTGACGCAGGTCCCGCTGGTGTTCGTGGAGATGGGCAACGGCGCCAATCCCGAGGACGCCGCGCTGCTCGAATCGCGCGAGGGACAGCTGAAGCACGCGGTCGCCATCACGACCGGGGTGGTCGGGTACCTCCTGAACAGGCCGGTCGGGGCAGCCGTGCCCGCGTTCGCGCCGGATTCGATACCCGCTCCCGGCCAGGTGCCCGCGCCGACGCCCGCACAGGAGCCGGGGGTGGCGTCACCGCCGACCACGGGACCTGGCGCGGCCTCCACTCCCGCCCCGGAGGCCGGCACGGCCCCCATCCCATTCGGTGAATCCGCCGACGCGCTCGCTCCGAAGCCGAGCCCTGCCGCCACGCCGGCATCCCCTGCCCCGGCTGACGCCACCGCGCCTGCCCCGGCTGACTCGACTGCGCCAACTGACGGCAACGGCAACGTGCCAGCTCCGGCTGACGGCAACGCGCCCGCTCCGGCTGGCGGGATCGCGCCTGCTCCGGCTGGCGCGTCTGCCCGAGCCACCGTGCCTGATCCGGCTGACGAACCTGCTCCGGCCAACATGTCTTCTCTGGCTGACTCGCCAGCTCCTGCAAACCCGCCGGCACCAGCTGACTTGCAGGCTCCGTCTGGCGCGCCCGCCCCGGCCAACTCCCCGGCTCCGGTTGAGGCACCGGCGCCCGCCAACGCGCCGGTTCCGGCCGACGCGCCAGCTCCGGCTGACGCACCGGCCCCCGCCAACGCGCAGGCTCCGGCTAAGGCGCCGGCCCCAGCCACCCCACCGGCCCCAGCCAACGCGCAGGCTCCGGCAGAGGCGCCGGCCCCAGTCAACCCACCGGCCCCAGCCAACGCGCCCGCTCCGCCTGATTCGCCCGCTCCTGCTGACGCGAACGAGCCTGCCCCTGCCCCCGCCGGCGCTCCGACTCCGGCGCCAACCCCCGCCGATAAGCAGGCTCCCGGGCCCGCCCAGACTCCACCCAACGGCGACCAGTCGCCCGCGGCCGAGCCCACCCCGACCACCACGCCCGCACCCGCGCAGGCGGCCAACATCCCGGCCCACGCCCCGTTCGGCGCCCCGGTGCTCGAGTTCGCACCCGCCCAGCACCCGATCGCCGACGATCGCCTGCCGAGCGGTTCCAGCGGCCGTCTGACAGCTCCCGGCGGCGATCAGGCTCCGGCCGATCAAGCCCCCGCCCAGCAGCGGGCCCCGAAGCCGCCGGCCGGGTCCGGTCAGGCGAAGGTCCCCGGTGGCACCGAAGTGCGCACCGCAGCGCCGGGCGCTCCCGCGGCGCCGTCGACAACCACTCCGCGCAAACGCAGCCCCACCCCGCAGCCCCAGGCGGCCCCGAAGCCCCAGGCGACCCCGGATACCCAGGATGAGTCCGGCTCCGAACTCGACCTGAGCGACCTCGGCGGCCCGATCCTCACCGTCATGAATCTGCTGATGCCCCTGGCCCAGTCCCTCGGCATGGACGACACCGCCATGACCAGCCAGCTGATCAACCTGGCCTACACGCTGGTCGGCATGGTCTTCGGCCCGGCGAAGTAGCCGAACGCACCCGAAGCCGCCGACTCCGCCCAGGAGCCGGCGGCTTCGGCCGTTCGGGCACAATCGACACAGTGATTCCTGTGGTGATCGTTGCGGGTTTTCTCGGGTCGGGGAAGACGACCCTGCTCAACTATCTGTTGCGCAACAACCGGGGCACCCGGATCGGCGTGGTGGTCAACGACTTCGGCGCGGTGAACATCGACGCGATGCTGGTGGCCGGGCAGGTCGACGCGATGGTGTCGCTGGGCAACGGCTGCGTGTGCTGCGCGGTCGACGTGTCCGAGCTCGACGACCTGTTCGCGCGCCTGGCGCAACCGCGCAGCGCCGTCGACGTGATCGTGGTGGAGGCCAGCGGGCTGGCCGAACCGCGAAATCTGATCCGGATGGTGGTGGCCAACCCGAATCCGCGGATCGGGTACGGCGGACTGGTCGAGGTCGTCGACGCCGAGCTGTTCGGCGAGACCAGCGCCCAGCACCCCGAGCTGGTGACACATCTGCGGTTGGCGGATCTGGTGCTGGTGAACAAGGCCGACCGGGTGTCGGCCGGCGCGCTGGCCGAGCTGCGCGAGCAGATCGCGGGCTGGGTGGGCCAGGTCCCGGTGTACGCGACGACCCACGGCCGCGTCGACCCCGGACTGCTGTTCGACGAGCGCGAGCTCGAGACGCCGAAGGTGGCCCAGCAGCTGAGTTTCGACTCGTTGCTCGACGAACACGACCACGACCACGATCACGACGACCCCGACCACCGGCACCTGCACGACGACTACGTGTCGGTGTCGTTCACCAGCAAGCGCGCGCTGAACCCCCGGGCCCTGATCGCCTTCCTGGAAGACCCGCCGCCGGGCCTGTTCCGCGCCAAGGGCTGCGTGGCCTTCGCGGTGGCGGGGGAGCGGCGCAAATTCGAGATGCACCTGGTCGGCAGACACGTCGTGTTCACGCCCGGCCCCTGGGCGCGCGGCGAGGAACGCGTGTCGAATCTGGTGCTGATCGGCTCCGGGCTCGATCAGGACGCGGCACTGGATCGCTTGCACGCCACCGTCTTCGAGGGCGACGAACCGATGGACGAGCAGGCGATGCTCGGCGTGTGGCGCTACACCCCGCAGTGACGTTCAGCCGCAGGCATTGACCCATTCGGACAGGCCGTCGGCGAACAGCTGCCGCTTCCAGATCGGCACCTCGTGCTTGATCCGGTCGACGAGTTCGGCGCAGACGGTGAACGCCTCGGCCCGATGCGGTGCGGCGACCGCGACGACGATCGCCAGATCACCGATCGTGAGCGAACCGACGCGATGCGTCGCAGCCACCGGAAGCCCGTGCGCGGCAGCGACTTCGGCACAGATAGCGTGCAGGAACCGCTCGGCCTGCGGGTGCGCGGAGTACTCCAGCGAGGTCACGGCCTGGCCGCTGTCGTGATTGCGCACCTTGCCGGTGAAGACGACGACAGCGCCGAATTCCGGTCCGTCGACGGCACTTTCGACGGCGATGGGATCGAGCGCCTGATCGCTGATCGCGGTCAGGCGCACCGCGCCGTGGTCATTCATGGTCGCCGCCTCCGGCTACTTGCGCGAGCAGATGGTCCAACAATGGTTCCAGGACCGCGATCCCGTCCTTCACCCCGCCCGGCGACCCGGGCAGGTTGACCACGACGGTGTGGCCTGCCAGCCCCGCGACACCCCGGCTGAGCGCGGCGAGCGGGAACTTCGCGGTGCCACGCTGCCGGATGGCATCGGCGACACCGGGCAGTTCGCGGTCGAGGACGGCGCGGGTGGCCTCGGGGGTGGCATCGGTGGGTGAGGCGCCGGTGCCGCCGGTGGTGACCACCAGCGCGGGTCCGCCGAGCAGCGCGTCGGCCAGGCCGGTCGCGATGTCGGCATCGGCGTAGACGAGGGGACCACGCACCGAGAAGTCTTGTGCTGTCAGCCATTCGGCGAGGACGGGCCCGGTGGTGTCGACACGGGTGCCCGCCGCCGCACCGGTGGACGCGACCACGACCACCGCGGTGCGCGAATCACTCACGGAGACAGCCTGTTTGGTCGGAGCGGCCGTCGCTGGGGCGACTTCGGTGCCGCCGACGTGTCCCGCATCCGGCGCGGATCCACTGTCGACCTGAGCCAACCGGTTCAGCGCCTCGCCGGAGGGTTCCGCCTCGGGCCGCACCCAATGCCCATGCTTCCCACCTTCTTTGGTGAGCAGCCGCACCCCGTTCATCACCGCCGCGGGATCAACGGCCTTCACCATGTCGTGCAGCGTGAGCCCCGCGACGGCGACAGCGGTCAGCGCCTCCATCTCGACCCCGGTCGGCCCGCTGGTCTTCGCGGTCGCCTCCACCGTGATGGTCGTCTCGGTGAACCCGAACTCCACCTTCACCGACGACAGCGCCAGCTGATGACACAGCGGGATCAGCTCGGCAGTCTTCTTGGCACCGGCGATTCCGGCCAACCGCGCCGTCGACAGCACATCCGCCTTGGGCATCCCCTCGGCCCGGACCAGCGCGACCACCTCGGCGGTGGTCCGCAATTCGCCTGCGGCGACGGCGATCCGGGCGGTGTCGGCCTTGGCGCTGACATCGACCATGCGTGCCCGACCCTCGCGGTCGACGTGGGACAACTCGCTCATAGCGTCAAGATTCGCACAGTGGCACCCGCGGGCAGCGAGGTGACCTCGGCGGGCACATCCACCAGCACATCGGCCCAGGCCATGCCGGCGATGAGATGGGAGCCGGGGCCCGAGACGACCTCGACGCCGTCGTCGGTCACCAGGCCACGCAGATACTGACGCCGTCCCGCGGGGGAGCGCACCGGCGTCAGCAAGGTCACCTCGGCGGTGGCGGGTGCGGGCAGACCGCCCAGTGCGCGCACCACCTCGCGGGCGAACACCGAGTAGGACACCGTCGTGCTCACCGGGTTCCCGGGGAAACTCAGCACGGGGACACCGTCGACGACCGTGTATCCCTGCGGTCCGCCGGGTTGCACCGCCACCGAACCGAAGGTGCCGCCGAGCGGTTCGAGCACATCCTTGACGACCTCGAAATCGCCCTTGGACACCCCGCCGGAGGTGAACACGAGATCGGCGGCGGCGACCGCGGCGCGCAGCACGGCGGTGAACTCGGCCGGATCGTCGGTGCTGTGCGCGACCTCGACGACCTCGACACCGTCGGCCCGCAAAGCAGCGGCCAGCGCGATCCCGTTCGAGTTGTAGATCTGGCCCGGCGCGAGTTCGGTCCCTGCGGGCTGGAGTTCGTCGCCGGTGGTGATACAGACCGCGCGTAGCCGGCTCAACACCGGCACGCTCGGCAGGCCGACGGCGGCCAGCGCGGCGATATGCCGGGGCGCGAGCACGGTGCCCGCCCTGGCGACCAGCTCACCGGCGCGTACATCGGTGCCCGCCTCCCGCACGAACTCGCCGCGACCGCGACCACGCTCGACCACGATCCGACCCTCGCCCGCCTGCACGTCCTCGACCGGGACGACACAGTCGGCGCCGGGCGGGATCGGCGCACCGGTCATCACCTTGAGCACCGAACCCGCGGGCAGTGGCGCCGTTCCCGGCTTGCCCGCCGCGACGACACCGGCAACGGGCAAGGTCACGGGGGTGACGGCGACATCGGCGGCGCGCACCGCGTACCCGTCCATCGCCGAGTTCCGGAACACCGGGAGGTCGATGGGTGAGCGCACATCGGCAGAGAGAACGCGGCCGAGCGCATCGGGCACCGGCACCTGTTCGTCGGCGCGGTCGGCGAGGTGGGCCAGCAGCGCGGCGACGGTGTCGCGGTACTCGTCGACACTGCGCGCCGACGCGGTGGCGGGCCGGGAAGTCATGCTGCCAGCCTAATCGCCATCCGACCGGCGGGTTCTTCCCGCGTCGCTCACCGCGCCCGAGCGGGAGTGGTGAGCTGTCGACTTCGTGACAGAACGGCGCTCCACACGGCTCGCGCCGGGATCGACGAGTCATACTGTAGGAATGACGCTGGTCGAAATGGGGATACCCGCTGTGCGATCGGAGCGGCCTTCCCTCGACGGCCGGCCCGAGACGCCGCTCCTCGTCGACCGCTTCGGCCGGGTCGCGCGCGATCTGCGGGTCTCCATCACCGAGAAGTGCTCGCTGCGCTGTACCTATTGCATGCCCGAGGAAGGGCTGCCGCCGATCCCGCGTGAGGAGCTGCTCAGCGCCGACGAGATCGTGCGGCTGGTCTCGCTCGCGGTGCGCGAACTCGGCGTGCGCGAGGTGCGCTTCACCGGCGGCGAGCCGCTGATGCGCCGGGAACTCGAGGAGATCATCGCGGGCTGTCATGCCGCCGTGCCTGGCACGCCGCTGGCGATGACGACCAACGGCGTCGGCCTCGAACACCGCGCGCATGCCCTCGCGAAGGCGGGCCTGAGCAGGGTCAATGTCTCCCTCGACACCGTTGACCGGGTCGATTTCACCCGTCTCACCCGCCGCGACCGGCTCGAATCGGTGCTCAACGGCATCCGCGTCGCCCGCGATGCCGGTCTGGCTCCGGTGAAGGTGAACGCGGTCCTGATGCGCCAGAACCTGGCCGGTGCGCCGGACCTGCTGGCGTGGTGCCTGGCCGAACAGTGCGAGCTGCGGTTCATCGAGGAGATGCCGCTCGACGCCGACCACGAATGGGCGCGCACCAACATGGTGACCGCGGCCGACCTCCTCGACGTGCTCGGCGAGCGGTTCGCCCTGACCGAGGTCGGTCGCTCCGATCCCTCGGCCCCGGCCGAGAAATGGCTGGTCGACGGCGGACCGGCGACGGTCGGCATCATCGCCACCGTCACCCGCAAGTTCTGCGACAGCTGCGACCGCACCCGGCTCACCGCCGACGGCATGCTGCGCTCGTGCCTGTTCAGCGACCAGGAGTTCGACGTGCGGACCGCGCTGCGCGCCGGCGCCGACGACGACGAGGTCGCCGAGCTCTGGCGCGGCGCGATGTGGCAGAAATGGGCTGGACACGGCATCGACGCCGCCGGCTTCGTCCCCCCGGAACGCACGATGGGAGCCATCGGTGGTTGAGGTCCGCTACTTCGCCGCGATCGCCGACGCGGTCGGCAAGAACACCGAATCACTCGAACTCCCGCCCGGCGCGACCGTCGCCGATCTGCGCGCCACCCTCGCCGCCACCTACGGCTCCGAGGTCGACTCCCTCGTCGGCGTCTGCGCCTTCCTGATCGGCGACGAACTCACCCGCGACCCGTCGGCCATGCTCCGCGACCGCGTCGACGTCCTGCCACCCTTCGCCGGCGGCTAGCCCGCCCGGCCTAGCGCCACCAGGTGTCGAGGGGCGTCACCGGGACGGTGCGCTTGTGGCGGGTGTTGGTGAAGATCGACTCGACGCGGGCGGCGACCTCGGGAGTGACGTCCTTGCCTTCGAGGTAGTCGTCGATTTCGGCGTAGCGCAGGCCGAGGGCTTCCTCGTCGGGGAGGGCGGGGCGGTCGTCCTCGAGGTCGGCGGTGGGGACCTTGGACCAGATGCTCGACGGGGCGCCCAGTTCCTGCAGCAGGGCCGCGCCCTGACGCTTGGTGAGACCGGTGAGCGGGGTCAGGTCGACGCCGCCGTCACCGAACTTGGTGAAGAACCCGGTGACCGCCTCCGCGGCGTGATCGGTGCCGACCACCAGCAGGTTCTCCTGCCCGGCCAGGGCGTACTGGGCGACCATCCGCTCGCGGGCCTTGATATTGCCGCGCACGAAATCGCGCAGTCGCTCATGGTCGAGCGCGCCCGCGACCTCGGCGGCCACCGAGTCGGCGCCGGGCCGGATGTTCACCACGACCGACCGATCGGGGTCGATGAAATTCAGGGCGGTCTGGGCATCGTGTTCGTCGGCCTGGACGCCGTAGGGCAGGCGCACCGCGAGGAACTTCGCCTCGATGCCGTCGGCGCGCAGCTCCTCGACGGCGAGCTGGCACAGCCTGCCCGCGAGCGCACTGTCCTGGCCGCCGCTGATGCCGAGGGCGAAGCCCGCGGCGGGGGTGGAGTTCAGATAGTCCTTGAGGAAATCGACGCGACGGCGGACCTCCTGCTTCGGCTCGATCTCCGGCAGCACGCCCAACTCGGCGATGATCTGTTCACGCAGTGTCCCCATGCGGCCTCACTCTACTTGTGTGGCAGGGGAAACGGCCCGGCGAACGAGCCATTCCCAGTTGTCGCCGATCTGAGCACGGGTGTAGCCGAGGATGGCGATCTGGTGAATGACCAGCGCCGCCGACAGCGTCGACAGCAGCGTGTCGGCGATCAGCGGCAGCTCACCGGTCACCCCGGCCGCGCGCAACAGCAGCACGACATGGGCCTTGTGCAGGCCGTACGGCCCACCGCCGAAACGCCCCTTCTCCTCGGCGGCCCGGTGCAGATCGCCCTCGACCTCGATGTCGAGCAGCCGGGTCCGCCCGAACGCGATCAGCCGCTCGACCGGACTCGCATCGGGACCGAGCGGGGCAGGCCCGAACATGAACGCGGCCTGGAACTTCTGTTCGGAGTGATCGAGCAGGGCCAGCATCAGCCCGGTCCGATTACCGAACCGGCGGAAGACGGTGCCCTTGCCGACGCCGGCGCGCTTGGCGACGGCATCCATCGTCAGCCCGGCGACCCCGTGCTCGCGCACCAGCTGCTGGGCCGCGTCGAGCAGCAGCGCCCGGTTGCGGGCGGCGTCGGCACGCTCGATCGGCTCGGCATTGCCGGGCAGCGGCTGCCCGATCGGCAGCAACGGCGGCCCGTCCGACCTGGGTGTGCTGTAGCTCACGCCGCTCACACGTCCTCCGCGGGAAGTAATCGGACTGGGGTCCGGTTGTTGTCGGATGAAACTTCGATCATCCCACTGAGTACACCAGGAGTCGTCATGGCCGGGACCCGCATCCTCACTCTCGTCGGAAGCCTGCGCGCGGGCTCGATCAACCGCCAGCTCGCCGAGGCCGCGGTGCAGACCGCGCCGGACGGCGTCGAGATCGCGATCTACGAGGGTCTCGCCGAGATCCCGTTCTACAACGAGGACCTGGATGTCCCCGGTTCGGTCCCCGTCAAGGCCGAGGCGCTGCGCGACGCCGTCGCCGCGGCCGACGCCGTCCTGCTGGTCACCCCGGAGTACAACGGCACCCTGCCCGCCGTGCTGAAGAACGCCATCGACTGGGCCTCGCGCCCGTACGGCGTCGGCGCGATCAAGGGTAAGCCGGTCGCCGTCGTGAGCGCCTCGATCAGCCCGCGGGCGGCCGAGTGGGCCCACGGTGACGCGGTCAAGGCCGTCGGTGTCGCGGGCGGCGTCGTCGTCGAGGCGGCCACCGCGCGTTTCGGCACGATCGGCGAGCGCTTCGGCCAGACCCACCCGGCCCAGGACGCCGAGGCGCTGACCCAGCTCGGCGCCACCGTCCACGAGCTGGTCTCCGCTGCTGACGGCGAGCTCGTCACGGCGTAAGCTGTCGGTCGGCTCGAACGGGGCGTCGCATCCATCGCGGAGGCGACGCCCCTTCGCTGTCTGCGAAGTTTGCTGAAGACTCGCCGGGATGCAAAATCGTGATCTGGGCCACTGTTTTCCCAGCGTGTCGATCGCGCGTCCTGGGACTTACCCCGTCGGAATTACATCTGTGCGACTCGCAACACCTTGTGCTGTTCCAAAGTGTCGGCCACTAGGTGTAGTGTCTGCAGTACTGGAAGACGGTGTGAAGCCACCACTGATCGGGCCCAAGGGAAGGGGTTACGAGCAGGGCTTTCTTCGCCAGATCCAGGAGTTTGCGCAGCATCACCGTTCGTGCACTGCATACGGATCACAGGCTGTGGATCAGGCATAGGAGAGAGGGACTCTAGATGACCATCACCGTGTACACCAAGCCCGCTTGCGTCCAGTGCAATGCCACCTACAAGGCGCTCGACAAGGCCGGGGTGGACTACG
This sequence comes from Nocardia sp. NPDC058497, assembly GCF_042720195.1. Taxonomy (NCBI): domain Bacteria; kingdom Bacillati; phylum Actinomycetota; class Actinomycetes; order Mycobacteriales; family Nocardiaceae; genus Nocardia; species Nocardia sp. NPDC058497. The sequence continues at coordinate 11,187 of NZ_JBHXMY010000122.1, forward strand.
AGATCATCGACATCTCCGAGAACGCCGACGCGCGTGACTACGTCATGGCGCTCGGCTACCTGCAGGCGCCCGTCGTCGTCGCGGGCGAGGATCACTGGTCGGGCTTCCGTCCCGACCGCATCAAGTCGCTCGCGGTCGCGGCCGCCTAGGACTTCGCCGGAAGGAGGCACCCATGCCCGAGCGGATCACTCCGGGCGGGCTGGTCTACTTCTCCAGCGCTTCGGAGAACACTCATCGTTTCGTCGAGAAGCTGGGCCTCCCGGCTACTCGGCTACCACTGCACACCGCTGATTCGCTGCGCGTCGACGAACCCTACGTGCTGATCACTCCTACCTACGGGGGTGGTCGGCACGTCATGGGTGGGCAACGGTCCGACAAGGACCTCGTACCGCGGCAGGTCGCCAAGTTCCTCAACGACCCGCACAACCGCGCGCTCCTGCGCGGGGTGATCGCGGCCGGCAACACGAACTTCGGCGATACCTACTGCGCCGCGGGCGACATCATCTCGCGCAAGTGCGGGGTGCCGTACCTGTATCGCTTCGAACTCATGGGAACCGCTGAGGACGTCGTGCGCGTCCGAGAGGGATTGGGATTGTTTTGGCAACAGCAACCACAGCACCGACCGGCAAGACTGCCCGCCTAGAGCAGGCCGCGGTGCGCGCCGACGCGGGCGAGGTACTCGACTACCACGCCCTCAACGCGATGCTGAACCTGTACGGCCCCGACGGCGAGATCCAGTTCGACAAGGACCGCGAGGCCGCGCACCAGTACTTCTTGCAGCACGTCAACCAGAACACCGTCTTCTTCCACAACCTGGACGAGAAGCTGGACTACCTGGTCAAGGAGAACTACTACGAGACCGAGGTCCTCGACCAGTACAGCCGCGCGTACATCAAGGCCCTGTTCCAGCAGGCCTACGCCAAGAAGTTCCGGTTCCCCACCTTCCTCGGCGCGTTCAAGTACTACACCTCGTACACGCTCAAGACCTTCGACGGCAAGCGCTACCTGGAGCGGTTCGAGGACCGCGTCGTCATGGTCGCGCTGACGCTGGCCGCCGGCGACGAGGTGCTGGCGAGCAAGCTGGTCGACGAGATCATCGACGGCCGCTTCCAGCCCGCCACCCCGACCTTCCTCAACTCCGGCAAGAAGCAGCGCGGCGAGCCCGTGTCCTGCTTCCCTGCTGGTACCCCCGTGGACACGATCGATGGTCAGCGGGCTATCGAGACGCTGCAGGCCGGCGACCAGGTGCTCTCGCACGACGGAACTTACCGTGCGGTCGAGGCCCTGATCGAGAACCCGAACGACCAAGCGCTCGTGTCGATTTCCCACTTCGGCCACAAGGAGCCGATTCGCTGCACGCCAGAGCACCCGATCCTGGTCTGGACCTCGCGTGATGTCGAAACCCTGATTGACGGTGACGGTGCCGACCCGTTCAACGGGTTTGTGTGGCTGGCTGCGCAGGATGTGCGCCCGTCCGACTTCATCGTGACGGCGGCACCGCTGGGCGATCGGGATCGGCGCACATTCGATCTCATGGACCACGTCGGTGAGGGCGTCTACGAAGAGGTCGACGGTGCGATCCGCAAGGTGAGCGTTGATGCGGAGCGCCGGAACAAGCCGCGCCACAGCGAACGCTTCGTTGCAGTCAATCGTTACGTTGAGGAGTCCTACGAACTTGGCTTGATTCTTGGCTGGTAC
>NZ_JBHXMY010000123.1:0-12880 GCF_042720195.1 Nocardia sp. NPDC058497
GTGCGGACAGGTCACTGACCAGGCGCTGCAGTTCGTCGATGGTGGTGGCGAACTGATCGCCGCGATCGTCGATGGTGGCGAGCACGGTGTTCAGGTTGTCGATCACGCTGCCGATCAGCGCGTCCCGGTCCGCCAGGGTCTTGGCGAAGCTCCCGCCGCTGTTCAGCAGCGAGACCAGGGTGCCTCCCTGGACCTGGAATATCTGCAGCAGCGCCGCGGTGAGGTCGTTGACCTGTGCTGGGTCGAGCCCGCGCAGCAGCGGCTTGAATCCGCCGAGCAGCAGGTCCAGATCCAGGGCGGGCGAGGTCTGCTCGCGGCTGATGGTGTCGCCGTCGGAGAGCCGCCGAGCCGAACCCGGGCCCTCCAGCAGTTCCATGTAGCGGTCGCCGACCAGGTTCTCGTACTTGATCGCCGCACGGGTGCTGGCCAGGACCGCGTACTTGCTGTCGACATCGAACGCGACGTGGGCGAGGTTGTCGTCACCGACCTTCACCGAGGTCACCGAACCCACCGCCACACCGGCGATGCGCACCTTGGCGCCGGGCAGCATGCCCGAGGAGCTGGTGAACACCGCGTGATAGCCGTTCTCACTGGAGAACCGCGCCTGGCTCAAGACGATCGCCAGGCCGGCGAACACCAGCGTCATCACCACGGTGAAGATCGCCAGTTTGATCGTCGTCCCCGTGTTCCTCACCGCGTCACTCCCGGCAGTCCGTCCAGCAGCAGCTGGAATACCTTTGGCACACCGTGGAATTCGTGCTGGGTGTTCGGCGTGTACACCGTGCCCTCGCTGGTATCGGTCACCAGATAGTTCGAATGGCTGTTCGGTACCCGGTCCACCACACCCTCGCAGCGCGGGCCGCCGGTGGCGTTCACCTTGGGCAGGTCGTTCGGGTAGGTGTAGGGCTGCGCGCCGAGCATGAAGCTGGCGTTCATGCCGACACCCGGCAGCCGTCCGCCCATCATCTCCTCGGCGATCGGCATCAGCGGGCCGAGGCCGTCGATGATGCAGCTCAGTGCGGGCGCGTACTCGAACAGCAGGCCGGTGGTCGGCCGCAGCAGGTCGAGGGCGGTCACCAGATCGTGCTCGTTCTCGCGCAGTACCGAACCGACCGTGTCGGACAGCCCGATCACATTGACCAGCACGTTATCGAGCTGACCCTGCATCTCGGCGATGGTCTGCGAGGTGACCGTCGCGTTGTCGACGGTGCGCAACAGCGGGTCGGTGACCTCGCCGTAGAGGCCGGTCACCGCGGCGGTCTTGTCCAGATCCGACTGCAGGGTCGGCAGGTACGGATTGAGTTCGCGCAGATAGCGATCCGAGCGCACCAGCAGATCGCCGAGCTTGTCACCGCGACCTTCCAGGGCGGTGCCCAACGCGGTCAGTGTCGCGTTGAGCTTCTCCGGCTCCACCTGGGCGAGAACGTCGGACAGGTGCTGGAACAGGGTGTTGAACTCGACGGTCACCGCGCTCGCCGCCACGGTGCTGCCCGGGGACAGCGCGGCCGAGGCCGGTTGGTCGGGGACGATGAAATTGACGTACTTGGCGCCGAACACCGTAGTCGAGCGGATGTCGACACCCGCGTTGGCCGGTACCAGCTTCAGCTGGTCGGGGTCGAGCTCGAGCCGCAGCTGGGCGCCGTCGTCGCGCAGGTCGATGTCGGCGACCCGGCCGATCTCGACGCCGCGCACCTTCACCTTGGCGTCGGGGTCGAGTACCAGGCCCGTGCGCGGCGTGTCGACGAGCACCACAGCGGTATTGGTGAACGCGCCTTGGAACAGCGCGAGCGCGAGAGACGCACCCGCGACGAGCAGGCCGACCAGCGCGAGCGCGGCGAGCTTGCGCCCGAGCCCGCCCTGCAGTGCGGCAACGATCCGTGAGGTATCCATCGCGCTATCCCGAGAGGTGGAAGTTGCCGGAGGTGCCGTAGATGGCCAGCGAGATCAGCAGCGTCACCGTGACGACCGCGACCAGCGAGGCCCGCACCGCATTGCCTACCGCGACACCGACACCCACCGGACCGCCCGCGGCGTGGAAACCGAAGTAGGTGTGGATCAGCATGACGGCCAGTGCCATGACGATCGCCTGCGCGAACGACCACAGGATGTCGCTCGGAATGAGGAACGTCGAGAAGTAGTGGTCGTAGACGCCGGCCGACTGGCCGTAGATCACCACCGTCGCGAAGCGGCTGGCGATGAAGGAGGCGATCACCGCGAGCGCGTAGAGCGGGATGATCGCGATCAAGCCGGCCAGCACCCGGGTACCGACGAGGAACGGCACCGGCCTGATCGCCATCGATTCCAGCGCGTCGATCTCCTCGGCCACCCGCATCGCGCCCAGCTGGGCGGTCGCGCCGGCGCCGATGGTGGCGGCCAGACCGATGCCGGAGATCACCGGCGCGGCGATGCGGACATTGATGAAGGCGGCGAAGAAGCCGGTCAGCGCCTCGACACCGATATTGCCGAGCGAGCTGTAGCCCTGCACCGCGATGGTGCCACCGGCCATGAGGGTCAGGAACCCGACGATCACGACGGTGCCGCCGATCACCGCCAACGCGCCGGAGCCCATGCTGATCTCGGCGATGAGCCGGATGGTCTCGGTGCGGTAATGCACCAGCGCACGGGGCACCGAGGCGAGCGCTTTGACGAAGAAGATCGCCTTGTCGCCCAGGGAATCCAGCGATTTCGACGCTCGATCGAAACGGCGGACGGTGCGCGGGAACTTACTGCGAACAACAAATGCCATCGTGGTCACCGCACCGTGAATTTCAGGCCGATCGCGGTGACAACCACATTCACCACGAACAGCGCCATGAAGGCGAATACGACTGTTTGGTTCACCGCGTCACCGACACTCTTGGGCCCGCCTTTCACCTGCAGACCGAGGTAACAAGCGACCATTCCGGCGATCAATCCGAACAGGCCTGCTTTGACCTCCGAGAGGATCAGCTCGGGCAGGTTGGTGAGCAGCGGAATGCCGTTGACGAACGCGCCCGGATTCACGCCCTGCAGGAACACCGAGAAAGCGAAGCCACCGACGATACCGACCGTGCACACCAGGCTGTTGAGCATCAGCGCCACGAACATCGAGGCGAACACGCGCGGCACGACCAGTCGGCTGATCGGGTCGATGCCCAGCACCATCATCGCGTCGATCTCTTCGCGAATCGTGCGGGCGCCCAGGTCCGCGCAGATCGCGGTGGCGCCGGCGCCTGCCACGATCAGCACCGTGACGATCGGCCCGACCTGCGTGACGGCGCCGAACGCGGCGGCCGCACCGCTGAGGTCGGCGGCGCCGATCTCGCGCAACAGGATGTTGAGGGTGAAGACCACCAGCACCGTGAACGGAATCGCCACCAACAGCGTCGGCACGATCGAGACGCGAGCGACGAACCAGGACTGGTCGATGAACTCACGCCATTGGAACGGTCGACGGACGGTAGCTTTCGCCACGTCCGCGCCGAGTTCGAAGAATCCGCCGACTGCCCGCAACGGGACAGCAAGGAGGTCGTTCACGCGAATTCCTCCTTCTTGGACGGGCGGATCGATCGACCCGCGTACCCGTACTTCACCGCCACCCCGATCTGAAGACTGCCCAAAGACTAGAACATGTTCCTGTTGATGTCTGCCGTTTGGGGAGACTATTACCAGGACTTTTTCACGAAATGTGCCGTCAAAACTGAAACGAATACTGACCGGATGCCTTTTACCTCCTGTGAGGCGCCACACACCCCGACGTTCATGTCTACCAACACCTGGACCTGTGATCAACACAACTCGGCAGACATGCTCGTCGTGGCGCGCGGCGAGCCAACATCCGGCAAACCGGTGGTGCGGCGATCAGCCCAGATCGCGGAGCGAACGGGCCGAGAACGTGTGGTCGGCGGGCCGCTCGGCAAAGTAGCCGTGCAGAGTTTCCGCGAGGTCGGCGTCGGACCATTCGGCGGCCGCCGCGTCGAAGCGAGCTTCCACCTCGGGCGCCGCCATGAGCGCGACCATCGGGCCGTAGACGACGAACACCTGACCGTTCACCGCGTCGGCGGCGGGCGAGGCGAGGTAGGCGACGAGCTTGGCCACGTGCTCGGGCGCGAGCGGGTCGACCGAACCCTCGGGCGCCTCGGAGAACACGGCCTCGGTCATCGCGGTCCTGGCCCGCGGGCAGATCGCGTTGGAGCGAACACCGAACCGGGACAGGCCGCGCGCGGCCGACAGCGTCAGCGCGGTGATACCCGCCTTCGCGGCGCCGTAGTTCGCCTGACCTTCCGGCCCGAGCAGCCCGGCCTCCGAGGAGGTGTTGACCAGCCGGCCGTAGACCGGCGCACCCGCGGCCTTGGACGCCGCGCGCCAGTAGGCGCCCGCATTGCGCGAGAGCAGGAAGTGCCCGCGCAGGTGCACGGCGATCACCGCGTCGAAGTCCTCGTCGGACATGTTGAACAGCATGCGGTCGCGGGTGATGCCCGCGTTGTTGACGACGATGTCGAGGCCACCGAGCGATTCCTGGGCGGTCGCGATCAGCGCGTCGGCCGTCGAGCGCTCGGCGATGCTGCCGCCGACGAACTCGGCCTTGCCGCCGAGCTCGCGAATCGCGGCGATGGTCTCGGCGGCGGCATCCTCGGTGAGGTCGTTGACGACGACCGCCGCGCCCGCGCCTGCCAGCGCGAGGGCTTCGGCCCGGCCGAGCCCGGCCCCGGCGCCGGTGACGATAGCGACCCGGCCCTCCAGTGAAGTCTGCATCACACTCATCGGGCCGACTTTAGAACGTGTTTCACTTTCCGACAAGAGGCGATCACGCCAACCTCAGCGCTGCCTTGGGACACTGCGCCACTGCCTCCTCGACGTCGGCGACGCGATCGTCGGCCACATCGCCCTCGAGCACGTGCAGGTTGTCGTCGTCATCGAGTTCAAACATGTCAGGGGCGATTCCTACGCACACGCCGTTCGCTTCACACCGGTCGAAATCGACGATGATCTTCATGAGAACTTCCTTCCACGCGGTCTTCGCGACACTAACCCAGACAGTACGCCCGCGAGGCGGGAACAGCTGCCGATTCACTGTCAATACTGGAACATGTTCCAGTTCATATGCAATGATCGGTTTCGGCGGGGCCCATCCCCTGCGCCCCGCCGACGTCCGTTTTCGCAGCTGAGACCGAGGTAGGAACCATGCGCGTCGCGTATACGCCGCAGCAGGAAGAATTGCGCGCCGAGCTGCGCGAGTATTTCGCCCAGCTGATGACGCCGGAACGGCGCGCGGCGCTGAGCCTGCAGACCGGCGAGTACGGCGAGGGCAATGTCTACCGCGAGGTCGTCCGCCAGATGGGTAAGGACGGCTGGCTGACGCTGAGCTGGCCCAAGGAGTACGGCGGCCAGGACCGCACGACGATGGATCAGCTGATCTTCGTCGAGGAAGCCGCCATCGCGGGCGCGCCCGTCCCGTTCCTCACCCTCAACTCGGTCGCGCCGACGATCATGCAGTACGGCACCGAGGAGCAGAAGAAGTTCTTCCTGCCCAAGATCGCCTCGGGTGAGCTGCACTTCGCCATCGGCTACTCCGAGCCGGGCGCGGGCACCGACCTCGCCTCGCTGCGCACCGCCGCGGTGCGCGACGGCGACGACTTCGTCATCAACGGCCAGAAGATGTGGACCAGCCTCATCGCCTACGCCGATTACGTCTGGCTGGCGGTGCGCACCGATCCGACGGCCAAGAAGCACAAGGGCATCACGATGTTCATCGTGCCCACCGACGTCGAAGGGTTCTCCTGGACGCCGGTGCACACGATGGCCGGGCCCGACACCAGCGCCACCTACTACCAGGACGTGCGGGTCCCCGCCTCGTCGATGGTCGGGCCGGAGAACGGCGGCTGGTCGCTGATCACCAACCAGCTCAACCACGAGCGGGTCGCGCTGACCTCGGCCGGTCCGCTCTCGCTCGCGGTCAACAAGACGGTGCAGTGGGCGCGCGAGACCACCGGTTCCGACGGCAAGCGGGTGATCGACCAGGAGTGGGTGCGCCTGAACCTGGCTCGCGTCTACGCCAAGGTCGAATACCTCAAGCTGCTGAACTGGGAGATCGCCAGCCGCGCCGACCAGGGCGGCGAGGCGGCGCCGAAGCCGTGGGACGCCTCCGCGTGCAAGGTCTACGGCACCGAGCTCGCCACCGAGGCCTACCGCCTGCTGATGGAGGTCGTCGGCTCGCACGGCTACCTGCGCCAGGACTCCCCCGGCGCGGTCATGCTCGGCAGGCTCGAGCGGATGCACCGCGCCGCGCTGATCCTCACCTTCGGCGGCGGCACCAACGAGGTGCAGCGCGACATCATCGCCATGACCGCCCTGCGCCAGCCCGCGTCCGCCCGCTGATCCCGAAAGCCGGTATCCCCTCATGGATTTCACCCCCACCGAAGCCCAGACCGATCTCGCCCGGCTGACCGGCGAGATCTGCGCCAAGCTCGTCACCGCCGACCGCCTGCGTGAACTCGACACCGCGGGCCGCTACGACGAGCAGCTGTGGAAGTCGCTCGCCGAGACCGGCGTGCTCGCCGCCGCGCTGCCGGAAGCACTGGGCGGCAGCGATTTCGGCATGCTCGAGCAGACCGCGATCCTGCGTGAACTCGGCCGCGTCGTCGCCGCGGTGCCCTACCTGTGGTCGATCGTCGTCGGAGCCGGCGCGCTGGCGAAGTTCGGCGATGACGCCCAGCGGCAGCTGGCCGCGCGGGCGGGCGCGGGCGAGATCGTGCTGACCGCGGCGCTCGCCGAGGAACTGCGCGCGACCACCGCCGCGCCGGGCATCGTCGCCGAGCCCGCCGGTGCGGCCTGGACGCTGACCGGCACCGCGACCACCGTCGCCTACGCCGACCGCGCCGAGCGAATCCTGGTGCCCGCCATCACGTCCACCGGCGTCGGCGTCTTCGTCGTCGACCCGGACCACGCGTCGGTCACCCGCACCACCCAGCAGGTCGTCGACCTGAGCCCCGAGTTCGTCGTCGAGCTCGCAGGCACACCCGCCGAACTGCTCGGCACCGTCGAATCCGGCGCCGACATCCTCACCTGGCTGCGCGAACACGCCTGGCTCGGCATCTCGGCGCTACAGCTCGGCACCCTGGAACGCGCACTCGAGCTGACCGCCGAGCACACCCGCACCCGCGAACAGTTCGGCAAGCCGATCGGCTCCTTCCAGTCCGTCGCCCAGCGCCTCGCCGACGCCTACATCGATATCGGCGGCCTGCGCCTGACGGTCACCCAGGCCGCCTGGCGCCTGTCCGAGGACCTCCCGGCCGCCGAGTCCATCCACATCGCCAAGTTCTGGGCGGCCGACGCGGGCCACAAGGTCGCCCACACCGTCGTCCACGTCCACGGCGGCCTCGGCATCGACCGCGACCACATCGTCCACAACTACTTCACCGCCGCCAAACACCACGAATTCGCCCTCGGCGCAGCCACGCCCCACCTCCTCGCCCTTGGCGAGGAGCTGGCGTCGACGGAGTAACCCTCGCAAGGCCCATGCTTAGCAAGGTAACTTGTAGCCATGCAGCCGGAGCCGGTGATCGCGTCGAGTGCCTACAAGCACGGCATCGACTCCGGCGACATGGTGCACGCTTTCAACAATGCGGTCGCCGCGTTCGATCTCGATGAGGGTTTCATCATGCTCATCGGACCGGCATTGGACGCGACGATGCTGGAAGTCGGCTACGTGACCAGCGCCGACGCCACGTCATCATCCACGCAATGGAAGCCCGGCCGAAGTTTCTGAGGTGATGAACATGCCACGTACAACGAAAGACATCCTCGCCCACGCCGACGACCTGGCGAAGCGGTTCGAGAACTACGAGCCACACGAAGGCGATGAGCGCGACCCAGCCGCGCTTGCCGCTCTGCGGGCCGCGGTGGTTGCCAGGGCAGAGGCGGAACGCCAGGTCATCGACGGCGTCACTGCCGCGCGCAAGCGCGGGGTCCCGTGGTCGACAATCGGTGCCGAAGTCGGCACTTCGGGTGAAGCCGCTCGCCAGAAGTACGGCCCGCTCCTCGCCTCGTAACTCGATCGGGCTACTGCCACACCTACTCGGCGAGCCGATTCAACAGATCTCGATGGCGCGTCGCGAAGTCTTCCGACAGCGCGCCCACCTGACCGTCCGCCCACGCGCCGTTGGCCTCTTCCGGCTCGGGCTCAGTCGCGCGCGTACCTTCCGCCAGCCGACGATTCAGCTCGCCACTCGCATGGAGCACATGCGCTGCCGCCTCGCCGAACCGGCGCTCACCATCCACAGCTCCCCTCGGCTGGTCCACATGCTCACGGTACGCGCGGCCTATCCAACCGGGGTCGAAATCAGGTAGCGCTGGAGGGTGGGGGCGATGTCGGTGACGATCTGGGGTGGCGTCAGGCGGTTTACCGTTATGCCTACAAGCGTTGGCAAACAAGCGTTGACCAGGAGTCACCATGACCGCCACCCCACTGCCCGAAGCCACGTCCGTCGTCATCGTCGGCGCGGGCCCCGCCGGTCTCACCGCCGCGATCATGCTCGCCGAAGCGGGCATCGACCATGTTCTCATCGATCGACTGAGCGAGGGCGCCAACACTTCTCGCGCCGCGGTCGTGCACGCCAGGACCCTGGAGGTCCTCGACGAACTCGGCATCGCGAAGGAACTCCTCGCGCGCGGTATCCAGGTCCCCACCTTCAAGGTGCACGACGGCCCGAAGACGTTGGCCACCATCGAATTCGGCGACCTGCCGACCGCCTACCCCTACGCGCTGATGATTCCCCAGGACGTTACCGAGCAGGTACTGCTCGACCGGCTGCACGAGCTGGGCGGCACCGTCCACCGGCCGCTCACCGTCGATCGGGTCAGCGACGAGAACGGCCGTGTCACCGTCGAATACACCACCGCCGACAACACGGCGGGCGCCATCACCGCCGACTACGTGATCGGCGCCGACGGCATGCACAGCGTGGTGCGCGAACAGGCGGGCATCGGCTTCACCGGCGACACGTACCCCGCGTCGTTCGTCCTGGCCGATGTGGCGATGAGCTGGCCGACGCCGCGAACCGAAGTCTCGCTGCATCTTTCGCCGGAGGGTGTCACCGTCGTCGCGCCGCTGCCCGATCCGGAGCAGGAGCGGTACCGCGTCGTCGCCACCGTGGACGAGGCACCGGAGCACCCCACCCGCGACGATATCCAGACCCTCCTCGACGCCCGCGGACCGGCGGGCGAGGTCCACGTCGACGAGGTGCTGTGGAGCTCACGCTTCCGCGTGCACCACCGCGTCGCCGACCACTACCGCGCAGGCCGCATCCTGCTGGCGGGCGACGCCGCGCACGTCCACAGCCCGGCAGGCGGCCAGGGCATGAACACCGGCATCCAGGACGCCGCGATGCTCGCCGGCCTGCTGACGAAAGTGATTGCCGGCGCCTCGGATTCACTGCTCGACGAGTACGAGACCGTCCGCAGGCCGATCGCCCTCGACGTCGTCGCCTTCACCGACCGGATGACCCGCATAGGCACCCTCCAGTCGGCCCCGGCCCGCACCCTGCGCAATACCGCGCTGCGCCTGCTCACCGGCATCCCCGCGGTCCGCGGCAAGCTGGCCTATCAGCTCGCCGAACTCGCCAACCGCTGACACACGAGAGGGGCCCTCCCGGCGACATCGCCGGAAGGGCCCCTCTGCTGTCGATACCTACGCGGAGCCTGCGTCGGCGTGCTCGTCGGCAGGCCGCTCCTCGGTCTGCGACTTGGCCCACCGGTAGTCCGGCTTGCCCGCGGGCGAGCGCTGGATCTCGTCGACGAACCACAGGCTGCGTGGCTGCTTGTACGACGCGATCTCCTGGGCCAGGACCGGCTTCAGGTCGGCCAGGGTCGGGCGCTTGTTGTCGCGACACTGCACCACCGCGACGACCCGCTGACCCCAGCGCGCGTCCTCGACACCGACGACGAGGGCGTCGAAGACGTCCGGATGCGCCTTGAGCGCGCCCTCGACCTCTTCGGGGTAGATCTTCTCGCCACCGCTGTTGATGCTCACCGAACCACGGCCGAGCATGGTGACGGTGCCGTCTTCCTCGACGCGCGCGTAGTCGCCGGGGATCGCGTAGCGAATCCCGTTGAACTCCTTGAACGTCGCGGCCGACTTGACCTCGTCCTTGTAGTAGCCGAGCGGGATGTGCCCGCTGCGCGCCAGCAGGCCGACGACGCCGGAACCCGGCTCGACCGGATTGCCGTCCTCGTCGAGCACCTGGGTGGCCGCGTCGATCTTCACGCGCGGGCCGCCGGTGTGGGTCTGACCCTTGGCGACCACCGACAGTCCGCCGAAGCCGGTCTCCGAGGAGCCGATGGAGTCCGAGATCAGCCGGTTGGGCAGCAGTTCGAGGAACTTGTCCTTGAGCGGTGCCGAGAACAGCGCGGCGCTGCTCGCCAGCACGTACAGCGACGAAAGATCGTAGGGTTCACCGGTTTCCGGATTGCCCGCTTCCAGCGCGTCCAGCATCGGCTGGGCCATCGCGTCGCCGGTGATGAAGATCAGGTTGATCCCGTGCTTGTCGACGGCCTGCCAGACGCCGTGTCCGCTGAACTCGGGGATCATGATGGCCTTGCCACCGCCGAACAGGCTGTGGAAGGTAGCCCACTGCGAGCCGCCGTGGATCATCGGCGGGATCGGGTAACGCACCATCTGCGGGTTGGCCGCGCCGACCTTGGCCAGCTCCCACTCATCCTTGACGTACTCGCCGGTGACGAAGTTGATGCCCGCGCCGAGCACCCGCCACACGTCCTCCTGCCGCCACATCACGCCCTTGGGCAGGCCGGTGGTGCCGCCGGTGTAGAGCATGAAGATGTCGTCGGGCGAACGCTCACCGAAGTCGCGCTCACCGGAGGAGGCGGCCAGCGCCGCCTCGTACTCCACCGCGCCGGGCGCGGTCGGACCGTTCGTACCGTCCTCGACGACGAGCACCGTCTTCAGCCCCGGCACCTTCGACCGGACCGCTTCGACCTTGTCGGAGTAGCGGCGCTCGTGGATCAGCGCGACCATGTCCGAGTTGTCGAAGATGTGGAGTAACTCGTTCTCGACGTAGCGGTAGTTGACGTTGATCATCACCGCCCGCGCCTTGAAGATCGCCACCATCGCTTCGACGGCTTCGACGGTGTTGCGGGAGTAGATTCCGACTTTGTCGCCGGGTTTCACACCCTGTTCCAGCAGGTAGTGGGCCAGCTTGTTGGCCCGCTCCTCCAGTTCGGCGTAGGTCGACTCGCGATGTTCGCCGACCAGCACGATCCGGTCGGGCATCAGGTCGACGGCGTGTTCGACGAGATCGGCTATGTTGTAGCTCACAGGAACAAAAATAGAACGTGTTACTGTTTCTGACAAGGCTCGAACGTCAGGAGATATCGAATGGCCCACTGTCTGGTCGAGAAGCGAGGACACGTCCTCATCGTCACCATGAACCGGCCGGAGGCGCGCAACGCCCTGTCCGGCGAGATGATGGCGATCATGCGCGACGCCTGGGACCAGGTGGACAGCGATCCCGATATCCGCGTCGCGATCCTCACCGGCGCGGGCGGGGCCTTCTGCGCCGGCGCCGACCTCAAGGCCATGACCTCGCAGCACCCCGGCGATTCGTTCAAGGGCGGCGGCTGGGACTTGTCCCGCATCGACGCCCTGCTCAAGGGCCGCAGGCTCAGCAAGCCGCTGATCGCCGCCGTCGAGGGCCCCGCCATCGCGGGCGGCACCGAGATCCTGCAGGCGACCGACATCCGCGTGGCGGGCGAGAGCGCGAAATTCGGTGTCTCCGAGCCGCGCTGGGGCCTGTTCCCGCTCGGCGGCTCCGCGGTCCGGCTCCCCCGCCAGATCCCGGCCACTGTCGCCGCCGACCTGCTGCTGACCGGCCGCCACAACAAGGCGGCCGAGGCCAAGGAGATCGGCCTGATCGGGCACGTCGTCCCGGACGGCACCGCGCTGGACAAGGCGCTGGAACTGGCCGAGATGATCTCCGCCAACGGCCCGCTGGCCGTGCAGGCGATCCTCAAGACCATCCGCGACACCGAGGGCATGCACGAGAACGACGCCTTCAAGATCGACGCCGAGCTGGGCGCCGCGGTCTTCAAGTCCGCCGACGCCAAGGAAGGCCCGAAGGCCTTCGCCGAGAAGCGCAAGCCCACTTTCACCGGTCAGTAAACGCCGCGAGGGCGCGGGGCTTTCCGCCCTGCGCCCTGTGTGGCTGGGTGCCTACGCGCCCGGGTAGTCCATGTAGAAGGGCTCCCACTGGTGGCCGTCGGGGTCGATGAAGGTGCGGCCGTGCATGCCGACCTGGGCCTCCTGGGCGCGCTTGTCCTCGTTGGTCTCCTCGGTGGCGCCCGCGGCGACGGCGGCATCGGTCAGCGCGTCGACTTCCGCGGCGCTGGCCAGCGACAGCGCGTACCCGGCGGCGGCGGTGTTGATGGTGTCGGCGATCGGACGCGTACTGAAGGTCGAGAAGAAGTCCTTGGTCAGCAGCATCAGGCAGATGTTGTCGTCGATGACGATGCACGACGCGTTCTGATCGGTGAAATCCTCGTTGACCTTCCAGCCGAGCGCCTCGTAGAAGCTCTTCGAGCGGTCGAGGTCGGCGACGGGGATGTTGATGAAGATCATCTTGCTGCTCATGGGTATCAGCCTTTCGTGGCGTCGTTGCGGTCTCGAACATGTAGACGCGACGGCTCGCCGGAATTCATCGGTCTTCGCCCCTGTCGGCTGTCGGACCCCTGTGGCATCGTGAAGAACTATGAGCGACGCCACAACCGCTACCACCGGCCCCGATCCCGAAGTGCTGGCCGAATTCGAAACCCACCGGCGCGAATTGTGCGCGTACGCCTATCGCTTGCTCGGCTCCTCGTTCGAGGCCGAGGACGCGGTGCAGGAGAC
>NZ_JBHXMY010000124.1:0-12849 GCF_042720195.1 Nocardia sp. NPDC058497
CTCGGGCGGGGCCTTGGGGTTTGTGGGTGGTGCCCGAACGCCGGGCCTGAAGCACGGCCAGCGCCGCGTGCACGACCATGAACAGCGTCGACTTATGTTCGCGCGCAATGTGGTTCAGCTGCGCGTGCACCTCGGCGGGCAGTCGCAACTCGGTGGTCGCACCGCGCAGGGTGGGCACCGCGGGACGCGGCCGGTCCTGCGGCAGCTCGAGCAGCGGCGGGACACCGGCCAGCTGGGTCTGCCAGTAGTCGAGCTGCGCGGCGGCGACCGAGCCCGGCTCGTCGTCCGCGCCGACGACCGCGCGCTGCCACAGCGCGAAGTCGGCGTACTGCACCGACAGCGGCGTCCAGGCCGGGGCCTGCTGCCCGGCGCGCGAGACGTAGGCGGTCATCAGGTCACGCGCCAGCGGGGCCAGCGACGCGCCATCGGCGGAGATGTGGTGCACGACGAAGACGAGCAGCCCGTCGGCGGTCGAGCCGTCGGTCAGCAGCCGCGCCCGTACCGGCACCTCGCGGGTCACATCGAAGCCGGCCGCCGCCAGTTCGGCGGCCCTGCCGAGCACATCGGTGGGGGTCTCGACCTCGAGACCGTTCGGCAGCACCTCGGCCACCGGCACGATCTCCTGGACCGGTGCGCCCTCGATCGCCCCGCCCCTGATGACCGGGCCACCAGGCGTGCCGTCGTTCAATAGCGCGTCAGCACCGGCGGCGGCCCCGCCTCCGGCGACTCGGCCTCCCGGCGTGCCGTCGTCCGACAACGCGTCAGCACCGGCGGCAGCCCCGCCCCCGGCGACTCGCCCTCCGGGCGCACTGTCGTCCGACAACGCGTCAGCACCGGCGGCGCGAGCAGACGCGGTGGTGCCGACCGATACCGGGAAGCGGGTTCGCAGCGATTCGTGCCTGCCGAGCACATCGAGCACCGCGGCATCGAGCGCTGTGACGTCGAGCGCGCCGGTCAGCCGGATGGCGAACGGGATGTTGTAGGAGCCCGAGGCCGGGTCGAGCTGGTTGAGCACCCACATGCGCTGCTGGGCCAGCGACAGCGGAATCCGTTGTGGCCGTTCGGCGGCGACCAGAGCGGACCGGGCGGACGCACCGCCCGCCGCGCCGATCCTGGCGGCCAGCGCGGTCACGGTGGGCGCCTCGAACAGGTCGCGAATCGTGACCTCGGCGTCGAGTGCCTCGTTGATCCTCGCGATGGCGCGGGTGGCCATCAGCGAGTTGCCGCCGAGGGCGAAGTAGTCGTCGTCGGCGCCGACGCGGGCCATCCCGAGCAGCTCGGCGTAGACGCCCGCCACGATCTCCTCGGTCGGGGTGGCCGGCGCGCGGAACTCGCCCGCGATGAAGGTCGGCGCTGGCAGCGCCTTGCGGTCGAGCTTGCCGCTGGGGTTGAGCGGGAACGCCTCCAGCGCGACCAGCGCGGCCGGAATCATGTACGCGGGCAACGACTCACCGATGGCGGCGAGCAGCGGCGCCTGCTCGATCCGCTCACCCGGCTTGGGCACCACGTAGGCGACCAGCTGCTCACCGGCGGGCGAATCGGCCACGATCGCGACGGCCTGGCTCACGGCGGGCTGGGCGAGCAGCGCGGTCTCGATCTCGCCGAGCTCGATGCGCTGGCCACGGAACTTCACCTGGAAGTCGGTGCGGCCCAGGTATTCCAGGACGTGGGTATCGGCGGTGGGCGTGCGCCACACCACCAGGTCACCGGTGCGGTACATCCGCGCGCCGGGCGCGAAGGGGTTGGCCACGAAGCGATCCGAGGTGAGGTCGGGCCGGGCGACGTACCCGCGCGCGAGCTGATCGCCCGCAAGATACAGCTCGCCGACCACGCCGGACGGCACCGGACGCAACCGCGAATCCAGCACGTACACCTGGGTGTTCCACTGCGGCACACCGATCGGCACCGAGCCACGATCGGTCTCGCCCGCGGGCCAGTAGGTCACCGACACGGCGGCCTCGGTCGGGCCGTAGAGGTTGTGCACCTGTGCCGGGGACACCGCGCGCAACGCCTCGACCGTCTCCGGCGGCAGCGCCTCACCGATCGCGAACACGTCGCGCAGGGTGGGGATGGCGCCCGGGGTGGTGTGCGCGGCGAACACGGTCAGCATCGACGGCACGAAGTCGGTCATCGTGACGCCCTGCGCCGCGATGGTTTCGGCGATGTAGGCCGGATCGCGATGCCCGTCGTGGGTGGCCACGACCAGCTTCGCGCCGCTGCGCAGCGGCATGAAGTAACCCCACAGCGACACGTCGAACGTGGTCGCGGTCTTCTGCAGGTACACATCGCCGGGGCCCAGCGGGTACTCGGCGAGCATCCACGCGATCTGGTTGTCGATCGCCTGATGCGACACCGCGACACCCTTCGGGCGCCCGGTGGAACCCGAGGTGAAGATGACGTAGGCAGGGTGCTGCGGCAGCACCGGTCGGATGAGCTCGGAAGCGCTCAGCGGCGCACCCGAGAAGCCTTCCAGCGCAACGGTATCCATGGTGATCACCGGCGTGGCGGCAGGCACCTCGACCGCGTCGGCGGTGGTGGTCAGCACGCACACCGGCTGCGCGGTATCGAGGATGTGGGCGATCCGCTCGGCCGGATGATCCGGATCCAGCGGCACATAGGCGCCACCCGCGGTGACGATCGCGTACATGCCGACAACGAGGTCGAGCGACCGGCGCACAGCCAGCCCGACCAGCGACTCCGCACCGACCCCGCGCTGCACCAGCAGCCGGGCCAGCCGGTTCACCCGCTCGTCGAACTCGCGGTAGGTCAGCTCGGCGCCCTCGTAGGACAGCGCGACCGCATCGGGATGCGCGGCGACCGTGGCCCGGTAGCCGTCGAGCAGCAGCGCGGGCGCGAGCTCGTGCCGGGTGTCGTTCCACCGCTCCAGGATTCGCGTGCGTTCGACCGGCTCCAGCAGCTCGATCGCGCCGACCGGGCGAGCCGGATCGGCCACCACTTCCGACAGCAGCCGCACCAGACGGTCGGCGAAACCGGCGACGGTGGCCTCGTCGAACAGGTCGCTGGCGTAGGTGAACGCCGCCGACACACCGCTCGCCACGCCGTCGGTCTCCAGCGGAACCAGGGTGAGTTCGAGATCGAACTTCGCGAACGGCACGGCCAGATCGACGCCGGAGACGGTCAGACCCGGCAGCCGCAGCTCGGTGCCCGCCAGGTTCTGGAAGGTGAGCATCACCTGGAACAGCGGGTGCCTGGCCATCGACCTGGCGGGATCGAGCAGCTCGACCAGCCGCTCGAACGGCACGTCGGCGTGGCCGAAGGCGGCCACGTCGGTACCGCGGACCGTGCCGAGCAGCTCGTCGAAGCTGCGCGCGGGGTCGACCTCGGTGCGTAGCACCAGGGTGTTGACGAACATGCCGATCACGTCGTCGAGGACCGCTTCGCCACGGCCCGCGACCGGGGTGCCGACGGCGATGTCGGTGGTGCCCGACAGGCGCGCCAGCAGCACGGCCAGCGCCGCGTGCACCACCATGAACAGCGTCGAATTGTGTTCGCGGGACAGCCGATCCAGCGCGGCGTGCACCTCGGCGTCGATCCGGAAGTCGTAGCTCGCGCCGCGGTTGGTCATCGCCGCGGGACGCGGGCGGTCGGCGGGCAGGTCCAATTGCTCTGGCAGCCCGGACAATTCGTCGCGCCAGAAGGAGATCTGCTGCGCCAGCAGCGAATCCGGGTCGGATTCGGCGCCGAGCGTGGCCCGCTGCCAGAGGGTGAAGTCGGCGTACTGCACCGGCAGCTGGTGCCAGTGCGGCGCGTTGCCGCGCAGCCGGTCGGAGTAGGCGGCGATCAGGTCGCGGGTCAGCGGCGCCATCGAGAAACCGTCGGCGGCGATGTGGTGCACCACGCACAGCAGCACGTGTTCCTCGGCGCCGAGGCGGAACAGCCGCACCCGCACCGGCGGCGCGACCGCGACATCGAACCCGGCAACGGCCTGCTCGGCGATCAGCTGCGGCAGTTGCTCCGCCGTCGCGTCGACCACCTCCAGCAGCGGGACCGCGCGCGGATCGCTCACCGGCAGCACCAGCTGCACGGCGTCGCCGTCGATCTCCGGGTAGATGGTGCGCAGCACCTCGTGGCGGGAGACCAGGTCGGTCACCGCGGCACGCATCGCGGCCAGATCCAGCGTGCCGGACAGCCGGACCGGCAGCGGAATGTTGTTGGCGCCGCTGGCCGGATCGAAACGGTTCAGGAACCACATCCGCTGCTGCGCGTATGACAGCGGGATCTGCTCGGGACGGTCCTGCGCGGTCAGCGGGTTACCGGTGCCCGCGCCCACATGCGACTCGACCCGGGCGGCCAGCGCCGACACCGTCGACGCCTCGAACACCAGCTGCACGGGCACCCTGGCGTCGAGCGCGGTACCGATCCTGGCCACGGCCTGGGCGGCCAGCAGCGAGTTGCCGCCGAGCTCGAAGAAGTCGTCGTCGGCGCCGACCCGGTGCTTGTCGTCGTCACCCGGCACCAGCAGCGCCGCGAACACCTGCGCGACGATCTCCTCGATCGGCGTGCTCGGCGCGCGGAACTCGCGGGCGGTGAAGGTGGGCTCCGGCAACGCTTTTCGATCGAGCTTGCCGACCGGCGTCAGCGGGATCTCGTCGAGCAGCATGATCGCCGCGGGCACCATGTACGCGGGCAGCAGGCCCGACAGGTGGTGGGCGAGGTCGGCCGGGGTCACCGCGGCGCCCGCGCGGGGCAGCACGTAGGAGACCAGCGAGGTCACGCCGTTGGTCAGCGTGCGGCCGAGGGTGGCCGCGAAGTCGACGTCGGCGTGCGTGGTGAGCGCGTTGTCGATCTCGCCGAGCTCGATGCGCAGGCCGCGGATCTTGACCTGGAAGTCCGAGCGCCCCAGGTACTCGAACGCACCGGAGGTGTTGCGGCGCACCAGGTCACCGGTGCGGTACAGGCGTCCGCCCGGCGCGCCCGCGTCGGCGCCGAACGGATTGGCCACGAAGCGTTCCGTGGTCAGCGCCGGGCGGTCGAGATAGCCCTGCGCGAGCGCGGGTCCGGCCAGGTACAGCTCGCCGACCACGCCCGCGGGGACCGGGCGCAGGCGCGCGTCGAGCACGAAGGCCGCGACGCCGGGAATCACCGAACCCAGCGTCACCGGCTCGCCCGCGGTCATCTCGCCGGTGGTCACCATGACGGTGGCCTCGGTGGGCCCGTAGGCGTTGAACACCGAACGGTCGGCGCCGGCCCAGCGATCCACCAGTTCGGGGCCGAGCTTGTCACCACCGGTGACGACGACGCGCACGCTGTCGACCGCGGTGGCGTCCACCGACTCGAGCGCGCCGGGCGTGATCAGCAGGTGCGAGACCTGTTCACGGCGGACGAGATCGGCGAGTTCGTCGCCACCGAACACGGTCGGCGGGACGACAACCAGAGTCGCGCCCGCGGTGAAGGTGAACAGCATCTCCATCAGGGAGAAGTCGAAGCTGGGCGAGCTCAGGTGGGTCACCCGCGACTCGGCGGTGATCCGGTACTGCCTGCCCACCGCGGCCATCGTCGACAGGCCGGCCTGGGTCACCACGACGCCCTTGGGCAGGCCGGTGGAGCCGGAGGTGTAGATGACATAGGCCGGGTGGCGCTCGTCGAGCGTGCGCACCCGGTCGCTGTAGGAGATGGCGTGCGCCGGCTGTGCGGCGACGGCCGCCGCCACCGCGGGGTCGTCGAGTTCGAGCCAGGTCGTCGAGTGGCCGAGGCCGGGACGGTGCGCGGCGGTGGTCACGCCGAGCACGGCGCGGGAGTCGGTGACGATGTGGGCGATGCGCTCGGCCGGATAGGCCGGGTCGATCGGCACGTAGGCCGCGCCCGACTTCGCCACCGCCCAGACGCTGAGCACCGACTCGATCGAGCGGGTGATAGCGACGGCCACGATGTCACCGGGGCCGACACCGCGGGCGATCAGCTCCCTGGCCAGGCGCGATGACTCCTCGTCGAGCGCGCGGTAGGTGAGTTCACGCTGGTCGGCGGGCTCGCCGGTGGGGTTGAACCGGATGGCGACAGCATCGGCGGCCGACTCGACCGCCCCGGTCAGCAACTGCCCGAAAGTCGGACTGCTCGACCGGCGACGGCGGTTACCGCGGGCAGAACGGCGGGCAGTTTCCATTCGGGTTCATTCACCTCTCATCGAGCCTGGACGCGCGAACGGCCGCCCCGTGCAGATCGAGCCATCATATCGAGCGCGACGTACCGACCGAATTTCGCGCCGACAGCCCCAAATTCCCGGGCCCCGGGTACTAGGGCCTTGAGGAGTATCGGCCCAGCGCCAAGCGGTGTTGCCGGATCACACAGCAAAGTGACGGGGCTCATACCGAACCACCGTCACCAGGCTTTCACGGACGAATCCGCACTAACTAACTCTCAGTGCGAGGAGGGGCCCCACTCCATCGGAACACCCTTGGACGCGAGGTACGGCAGCGGGTCCATCTTGCCGCCGCCCTGATCCCAGATCTCGAGGTGCAGGTGCGGGCCGGTGGACTGGCCGCGGTTGCCGACGGTCGCGATGACATCGCCCGCGTTGACCCGCTGGCCCTGGCTGACGAGCATCTCGTTGACGTGGCCGTAGACGGCGGTGGTGCCGTCGTCCTGGAGCACCCGCACCCACAGGCCGAAGCCCGAGGCCGGACCCGCCTCGATGACGGTGCCGCTGGACACGGAGTGGATCGGGGCGCCGAGGGTGTCGGCGAAGTCGAGGCCGTAGTGCATGGCACCCCAGCGGGCGCCGTAGCCGGAGCTGATCGGGCCTGCGACCGGCCGGGCGGCCTGCGGCGGCGCGACCTGGTGCTGGATGCCCTGGATGATGTCCTCGACCTGCGCGAGCGGGCCGGCGATCTCGGGCGGTAGGTTGCCGATGCCGAACGGCGCGGCCACGGGGGCGGCGATCGGCGCGGCGACCGCGTCGACCTGCACGGGCGCGTCGGCGGCCGGCGCGGCGACCTGCTTGGCGGCGACCAGGCTGATCTCGGCGGCCTCGCGAGCGGAATCGGAGACGACGGATTCCTCGACGTCGTCGTTGTGCGTCGGCAGCAGCGGGGCCGCGTAGGCGATCGCCGGGGCGATCGAGGCGGCGGTGCCGACCAGGGCGCCCGCGGCGACCGCGGCGCTGGCGGCGACCCGCACCCGATCGGTACGCGACGGTTCGGCGCGGTGCCGGCTCGGGCGCCCGGCGCCTCCGTCACCCAGCAGGGTCTTGACGGAGATGGATTCGGGGCCCACACGGTGCTGCGACAAAGTTTCGTCCTAGCGTCCGACAACAAGGAAAACGAAACCGGCTTGCGACCGGCCCGGAATCCGCCTGGGCGGTTCCCGCCACCGAACTGTGTGTAACGGTTCGGCATCCGTTGTGACGGGAACTCTACTCGGTCGTGACCATTCCGCAACCTTCGATCTCGAATTCGCAGGTGAGAGGCCTGTAGCACAGTAACGATACCGTTGCCGACCGGGTCACACGCGCCGTCAGCGCGCCCTGCCGGGGCGCCGACCGGACAGACTCGGGGGATGGTGATCGAGAGTTTGCGTGTCCCCATCGTCGCCGCGCCCATGGCAGGCGGCCCGTCCACCCCGGAGTTGGTGGTCGCCGTCTCGAACGCGGGCGGGTTCGGCCAACTGGCCGCCGGCTACCTCGCCGCGGACGCGATGGCCGACCAGATCGCGGCGACCAGGGCCGCGACCACCGCCCCCTTCGGCATGAACCTGTTCGCGCCCGGTCCGGTCGCCGAGCCCGCGACCTACGCCGCCTACCTCGCCGAGCTGGGCGCCGACTTCCCGCTCGGCTCCCCCACACACGACACCGACGGCTGGGCCGACAAGCTCGACCTGCTGGTGGCTGATCCGGTCGCGGTGGTGTCGACGACCTTCGGCTGTCCCACCGCGGTCGAGGTCGACCGGCTGCACGCGGTCGGCACGGAGGTGTGGGTGACGGTCACCTCGCCCGCCGAGGCACTGATCGCCATCGACGCCGGTGCCGACGCCCTCATCGCGCAGGGCGCCGAGGCGGGCGGGCACCGGGCGAGCTTCCTCGACGATCCGGCCGACGACGCCGTCGACCCGCCCGGCCTGCTGACCCTGATCCAGTTGCTCACCGCCGTCACCGACCGCCCGATCATCGCGGCGGGCGGCATCGCCACCGGCGCGGGTCTGGCCGCCGTGCTCGCCGCGGGCGCGGCCGCCGCGCAGCTCGGCACCGCGCTGCTGCGCTGCCCGGAGGCCGGGACCAACGCCGTGCATCGCGGCGCGATCGGGTCGGCGGAACCGACCATGCTGACGCGCGCCTTCACCGGACGACGCGCACGCGGAATCCGCAACCGTTTTCTCACCGAGCACACCGCGACCGCGCCCGCCGCCTACCCCGAAATTCACTACGCCACAGCACCGTTGCGCGCCGCGGGCCGGGCCGCCGGCAACCCCGACGATGTGAATCTGTGGGCGGGGCAAGCGCATTCACTGACCACCGAGCTACCGGTAGGCGAACTGGTCGGCAACCTGTACGCCGACGCGAAACACGCTCTCCGGAAGGCACTTTCAGTGTGAATCCAGGGTTATTGACAACGGATTTCGTTTAGACTGGAATAGGCATCGCATCCCGCCGACCACCACCAAGCAGGAGGAGCGCCATGTCCCTCGATGTTCCCGCAGCACTGCTCGAGCGCGCCGAACAGGGCGATATCGATGACGCAGAATTCGTCGAATGCGTCCGCACGTCACTGCCTTACGCCTGGGAAGTGGTGAGCCGGGTAGCCGGTGAGCTGCGGGAAGGCACCGAGGAATACGCCGACAACCGGGTACCGCCGCCGGACGAGGTCGCCCGCGGCCAGCTGCTGCGTGCCCTGGCCTCCGACGCCATTCGCGGCGGGCTGGAACGGCACTTCGGCGTGAAACTCGCCTTCCAGAACTGCCACCGGGTCGCCGCTTTCCCGCTCTCGGCGGTCGGCGGCGAGACCTACACCCGCTACATCAGCCCGCGGGCCCAGCTCCTCAACCAGAGCCCGGAACTCCGGAACTGTTGAGCACCAGCGCTTCTCCTCGATAACTGAATATCGACAACTGCATCGCACAACAGAATCCGACAACTGAATGAAAACGGCGGGCGTGGAAGCCAGTCCACGCCCGCCCGCCCGACCCGGGCGGTCACCCCCCCGGCGTCCCGGCCCGCGCGCCCGCGGCGGGCGGGGCGCGCCCGCGCTTCTTGTCGAACTTGCCGACACTGGTCTTGGGCACCTCGGCGATGAAGGTCCAGCGCTCCGGCAGCTGCCACTTGGCGAACTTGTCGGCCAGGAAGTCACGCAGCTCGACGGGCTGGGTGGTGGCGCCTTCGACGAGCACGATGGCCACCAGCGGGCGCTCGTCCCACTTCTCGTCCGGCACACCGATCACGGCGGCCTCGGCGACCGACGGGTGGCCCATCACGGCGTTCTCCAGATCCACCGAGGAGATCCACTCGCCACCGGACTTGATGACGTCCTTGGAGCGGTCGACCAGGGTGAGGTAACCGTCGGGGCTGATCTTGCCGACGTCGCCGGTGCGCAGCCAGCCGTCGTCGAACTTGTCCGGGTCGATCTCGGCACCGGTCGGCGAGTAGTAGGAACCGGTGATCCAGGCGCCGCGGACCTCGAGCTCGCCGAGCGACTCGCCGTCGTTGGGAACGACCTTGCCGTCGTCACCGACGAGCCTGGCCTCGACATTGGCCGGGAAGCGGCCCTGGGTGTAGCGGTAGGCCCAGGCCTCCTCGCCCTCGGCACCGGCGGGCGCGTGCGCGACGCTGCCCAGCGGGGAGGTCTCGGTCATGCCCCACGCGTGCAGGATGCGCACGCCGTGCTTCTCCTCGAACGCGCGCATCATGGCGGGCGGCACCGCGGAGCCACCGACGACGGCGGTGCGCAGGTGCGAGATGTCCTGCGGCTTCGCGGCCAGGCCGGCCAGCACGCCGCCCCAGATGGTCGGCACCGCGGCGGCGAAGGTCGGCTTCTCGGCGGCCATCATCTCCAGCAGCGGACCCGGCTGCAGGAAGCGGTCCGGCATCAGGATGTTCGCGCCCGACATCAGCGCCGCGTACGGCAGGCCCCACGCGTTGGCGTGGAACAGCGGCACGATCGCGAGCACGTAGTCCGAGCCTTGGAAACCCATGCCGTTGGGCGAGTTCACCTGCATGGCGTGCAGCCAGTTGGAGCGATGCGAGTAGACGACGCCCTTCGGGTCGCCGGTGGTGCCGGAGGTGTAACACATCGCGGCAGCGGAACGCTCGTCGACGACCGGGAAGTCGAAGTCGGCGGGCTGGCTGTCGAGAAGCTCGCGGTAGGAGTGCACCCGCACGCCCTCGGGTGCGGTCAGCGCGGACGCGTCACCGTTGACGACGATCACGTGCTTGACCGTCTTCAGGTTCGGCAGGTACTGCGCGAACAGCGGCACCAACGTGCCGTCGACGAGGACGACCTGGTCCTCGGCGTGGTTGGCGACGAAGACCAGCTGCTCCGGGAACAAGCGGATGTTGAGCGCGTGCAGCACCGAGCCCATCGCGGGCACCGCGATGTAGGCCACCATGTGCTCGTTGTTGTTCCACATGAAGGTGCCGACACGGTCGCCCTCTTCGATGCCGAGTCCGCGCAGCGCGTTGGCCAACCGGGCGGCGTCGGCGCCGAGCTCGCGGTAGGTCATGGTGCGCACCCCGTCGCCGGTCCAGGTGGACACGGTCGAATTGCCCTGGAAGGTGGCGGCATAGTTGAGCAGCTTGGCCAGCGACAGCTGGTCGTCCTGCATGGTGCTCAGCATCGATAACTCCTTCGGTCCCGCCGCGGCATGAGCCACGTCACACCGGATGCTACCGAAAAGAGACCAAGCGGCAATTGTTTCCCAGAGCAATTTTTCCTGGTGAACAGCGTGTTCACCGACAGCGCTCTTGCTACCGATGCGGCGGCTCCGCGCCAGGCCCGCGATGATGCGCGGGCACACCGGGACCCGCGTGTTCGGCGTTGTGCACCGCGTCGACGACCAGTCTGCGGACGTGGTCGTTCTCCAGGCTGTAGTAGATCGTGGTGCCCTCCCGCCGGGTCCGCACCAGCCGTGCCATCCGCAGTTTGGCCAGATGCTGCGACACCGACGGGCCGGGCTTGCCGACCTCGGTGGCGAGGTCGTTCACCGACAATTCACGGTCGGCCAGGGCCCACAGCACCTGAACCCGGGTGGGGTCGGCGAGCATCCGGAACACCTCGACGACCAGTCCCACCTGGTCTTCGGCCAGAGGAGCGTGCGGCCGCTGGTCTGCGTTCATGCGCAGATACTAAGGCGCCGGATATGCGCTGAGCGTTCACACGTTGCACGAATGGTCGCGATGTCGACCGCTCGGCGAAAGAATGTGCGATCTGCGCAGTGCTCGGCCGACCTATCGCCCCAGGGCGACGTCGGCGAGCGCGGTCCAATCGGCGAGCACCTGTTTGCGGCGGACCCGGTCGCGGCCGACCATCTCGTCGAGGGTGGCGCCGCGGACCAGGTTGACGGTGAGCCAGAAAGCGCTCTCCAGCCGCTCGCGGGCGATGTCGGCGTCGATCAGCCCGGCACAGCGGTCGAGCAGCTCCACCGTCAGATCGTGCTGCACGCGCAGCATTTCGCGGCGCAGCGGCGGGTCGTTGGCGATGCCGACGTAGAGCTCCACCGAGGCGCGGCCGAGCTGGCCCGCGAATGTCGCGGTGACCAGCTCCACCAGTACCGCACCCGCCGTCGTGTCGGCGGGCAGGGCTTTCGCCTTGCGCTGCATGGCTTCTCGCTGACGCTCGGTGAGGTGGCCGATGGTCTGGGCGAACAGTTCGCTCCTGGTGTGGAACTGGTGCAGCTGCGCGCCGCGGGTGACCCCGGCCCTGGCGGTGATGTCGGCGATCGAGGCGCCCGCGTAGCCGACCTCGGCGAGGCTCTCGATCGCGGCGTCGAGCAGCAGCGTCCGGGTCCGCAGACTCTTCTCCTGATGCTTGTTCGGTGGCAACGCAGACATCGTCCCAGTATAGGGCCTGAAAATTCCGTGCTGCCTTGCACGCAATTCAGTGCTGGACGTACTGTGTCGACATGGCTGTTGACCGAATGCTGCCCACCGACGAGGCGCGCGAGCTGATCGAGCTGACCCGCGACATCGCCGACAAGGTGCTCGAGCCGCGGGTCGCCGAGAGCGAGAAGACCGGCGTCTTCCCCGACGGCGTCTTCCCCGCGCTCGGCGCGGCCGGGCTGCTGAGCCTGCCGTACCCGGAGGAGTTCGGCGGCGGCGCGCAGCCCTACGAGGTGTACCTGCAGGTGCTGGAGGAACTGGCGAGCCACTGGGCCGCCGTCGCGGTCGCGGTGAGCGTGCACGGCCTGTCCTGCCATCCGCTGTTCACCTTCGGCACCGACGAGCAGAAGCAGCAGTGGCTGGCGGGCATGCTCTCCGGCGAAACCGTCGGCGCCTACAGCCTTTCCGAGGCGCACGCCGGTTCCGACGCGGCCGCGTTGCGCTGCCGGGCCACCCCCGTCGAGGGCGGCTACCGGCTCAACGGCACCAAAGCCTGGATCACCAACGGCGGCCGCGCCGACTTCTACACCCTGTTCGCCCGCACCGGCGAGGGCTCGCGCGGCATCTCCTGCTTCCTGGTCCCCGCCGACACCGCGGGCCTGAGCTTCGGCAAGCCCGAGGAGAAGATGGGCCTGCGCGGCATCCCCACCACCACCGCCGCCTACGACGACGCCTTCCTGCCCGCCGAGCGCCGCATCGGCGACGAGGGCCAGGGCCTGTCGATCGCGTTCAGCGCGCAGGACGCGGGCCGCCTCGCCATCGCCGCCGTCGCCACCGGCGTGCCCCAGCGCGCGCTGGACGAGCGCGTC
>NZ_JBHXMY010000125.1:0-1802 GCF_042720195.1 Nocardia sp. NPDC058497
TCAGAGACAGACGGAGAGGTAGGCCATTACGGCTCTGCTCGACGAAGGCCCGGCGCTCGGTCGCCCGCTGGTCGACCGGATCAAGGGTTCCTCGGTGCACAACCTCAAGAAGCTCCGTCCAGGTTCGGCAGGTGCGACCGAGATCAGGATTCTTTTCGTATTCGATCCGGAACGAAACGCGGTCCTGCTGGTGGCCGGTGACAAGTCGGGTAACTGGAAGGCTTGGTACCGGCAGGCGATACCGGTGGCCGAGTACCGGTACGACGTGTACATGAAAGAGAAGGAGCGCTCATGAGCAGCACGCACTCCTACGACCGGGAAAGCTTTCTGTCCGAGTTCTTTCCGGACGCAGGTGATCGGGAAGAGGTAGAGGCGGGCGCCCAGCGGATGGTCGAGGTGAGCAGGGCGACGAGGCTCGCCGAGATGCGTAAGCGTTTGGGGCTGACTCAGGCGGAAGTCGCGAAGCGGATGCGGATCAGGCAGGAGCGAGTGTCCGCGATCGAGCGGGCTACGGTGACTGCGGCTGAGTTGCGCACTCTTGCGGCCTACATCGAAGCGCTCGGTGGACGCATGGAGATCATCGCGGACTTCGGCGGTGAGCGGCTGGTGGTCGGGTAGTGGCGGCGCTCGATCCTGAAACCTTCGATCTGGGTGGACCGATTCGGCGCCCGGATATTCGTGCGGCCATGGACGTGGCGCTGGGGTCAGCCGGTGAAGGCGTTTGGCCGACGGATCGCGGGCCTTCGTCGTCAGTCGACCCGGATACGATCCGGATTGACGATGGGGAGTGTCCAGGTGGAGAGGTTGGATAGGAACCTGGCCCTGATGCGGATTCGGGCGCGGCAATGGGATGTGCGATGCGCTGCGACCCGGGCGTTGGGGGGATGGTTGCCGGACCGGGAGGTGTTCTCGTCCCTGGTCGGAGCATTGAACGATGGGGACATCGCTGTGCAAATCGCTGCTGCCGAACAGTTGGTCCGATTCGGTGGAAAGGAAGGCCTCGAAGCGGTGCTGACCGAGCTAGGGCGGCGAGTTGACGATCCGGATGCCGACTACATCGCGTACCGGCTGCGGGAGTTGGAGTTGTTCGATCAGTTGCCGATCCTCGAGTCCGCGCAAGAGTTCGGTTCTGAGCTTTCCGAGGACGGTCGAGTAGGGCGCATGCAGTTGAAAGAGTTGCTCGGCGGCAGCGCGTCGACGTAGAGCGATCGCCGCACGCACGGTCGGTTGCGAAGAAGGTCGGTTTCGTGGATCGGCCTCCCGCCGTCCAGGGAAAATCGGTGGCGGTGGAGGCCGGCGGGCTGTCACGCTCTGCTGATGCGGGCCTATCGAGGCGTACTGTCGATCGGGGCGGTGCGCAATATCGTGTTGCTCGGGGCGTTGGTGCGGGTGCCGCACTTCGCCGGGGCGGTGCTGCTCGCGGTGCACGTCGTGGAGACGTTGCACGGGTCGTTTCTGCAGGCGGGGACGCTCGCGATGGTGGTGACCGTGTGTGTCGCGACGAGTGGGCCGTGGCGCGGGCGGATGGTGGATCGGTTCGGGTTGCGGGCGACCATCGCGCCCGCGATCGTGCTCGGTGCCGTGTGCTGGTCGGTCGCGCCGTTCGTCGGGTCTGCCGCTGCTGGTGCTCGCCGCGATCTCGGGGCTGTACGACATTCCGGTGTTCAGTGTGGTGCGGCTGGCGATCATCGCCCGGTGGGATGAGGCGTGCCCCGGCCCCCGCCTCTCGTGGGGCGGGGGCCGGGGCGGGGGGCCCCCCGGAAACGACAGCGAGGGGGTAGGAGGGGGCGGTATACAGAATC
>NZ_JBHXMY010000125.1:1812-10739 GCF_042720195.1 Nocardia sp. NPDC058497
GTGTTCTGTGTGGTGGGGGTGGCGATCTTCGCCGGGTGGGTTGAGGCGTCCCCGGCCCGGATCGAGACGGGGCCGGGGCGCGGTCGGTGGTCAGCCCGTGAACGCGTACGGCTGGCGGATCTTGCGGGCGAATTCGACGATGTTGGTGACGGTGCTGCCGGAGACGCCGACCTCGGCGCCGATGCTGCGGGCCGACCAGGATTGATCGGTGAGTTCGAGGATCTCCTCGATCTGGTCGAGGGTCAGGCGCAGCGGACTGCGGTGGGCGATCTGACGGGCCAGGGCGCGGACCTCGGTGTCGTCGTCGAAGTCGTAGGCGTCGTCGGCCAGGTCGTCTTCATCGTCGAGGTCCGGTTCGATCGGTTCGGGGGACGGCACCGGCATCCGCTCGCTCACGACTTCGGAGGTCGCCGTCTCGACCTTCGTCAGCTGCTTCTTGGGGGTAGCGGTCGGCTCGGGCTGACTGAGCTGCTGTTCAGCCGCAGGCGTCGGCTCAGGTTGAGTGAGCTGCTGTTTCGGAGCAGACGCTGACTCGCGGTTCGTGAGCTGCTGTTTCGCCGCCGGTGCCGGAACGGTGCCCGAAGCGGGCTCGAGTTCGGTGGTGAGGGTGAGCTGTTCGGGCTCGTCCGTAGGGGGGTGTGGATCGTGGTGCACCACTACCGATTCGGTGGGTGCCGCGGTGTCGCCGTTGCGGTCACGGGCGACGGTGCCGGCGTGCGCCGTCGCCTCGGGAACCGGGTCGGTACCGGTGGCGTCGCCGGCAGTGGCCTGCGCGGCGGCGGTGACCGGTATTCGCCGCAGGGTCGGGGTGGCGCCGTTGACGCGGGCATGGTCGACACCATTGCGACGGTGATCGGCGGCGGCCTTGTGGATCAGCTCGAGGGTGCCGGGCGCGGTCGACTTGTCGGTGGACGGGCGGCGGACGCCGTGGGTGGGCTGGCTCCATCCGGTCGCAGTCTTCGGGTGGGAGGACGGCGAGCTGACCTGCGCTGCAAGGGGTTCCGGGGACGCGGTCTGCGACTCGGCGCCGGTTCCGACCACTTCGGTAGCGGACGGTGCGGGCACGTGTGTCGGCACCGCGGTGGCGAGGTCCTCTGCGGCCGGGCGGTTGGCCAGAACAGGTGCCTTCGCTGCGAGGTCAGCGGCCTGAGCTTCGAATTCACCTGCAGGCGAGCTTGCTTCACCTGACGCGACAGGTTCACTGACTTCGGCGACCTCGGTGCGCACATCGGCGGGCTCGGGCGGTCCCGTATGAAGCGCTGCCGCGACGGTTCTCGTTGCCTCGGTCTGCGTAGCTGTCGTGTCGCCCTGCGCCACAGGCTGTTCCAGGTCGGCGGCCCGCGCCACAGGTTGTTCCGCGGCGGCGGCCTGTGCCGCGGCGGCCTGCACCACAGGCTGTTCCGGGGCAACGGTCTGCGCGGCGGTGGTCTGCCGCGTCGGGGACGGCTGCACAACCGACGACCCACCCAATCCCGCAATACTGTTCGTGCTGACCCGCCGAGCGGCTTCGATCTCGGCTCCGGCGTGCCCCGTGACAGAAGCCCGAGCCTCCGACACGACCCGCTCGACAGCGGAGTAACTCGCGTCCCCTGGCAATTCCACCGAAGCACTCTCGATCAACAGCGCATACCGCGCCGACACCCACGCATGCAGCCAAATCACCACACCCACCATCACCGGCGCGATCGAGTACTCGGCTGCGCGACCGAAGGATCCGGCGGCCAGGTGCGGACCGGCGTTCAACGCCACGGTTGTACCGAGCAAGGCCAGCTCGAACACCAGAACCTTGCCACGCTCGAGCTCACGCCCCCAGCGGGCGGCGGTGGTGGCGGCGACCATGATGGTGATGATCGGGATCGAGATCATCGCCTCGATGCCGAAGCTGAGCCAGTACAGCGGATCACTCATGTCACCGCTGGGCACGAGATTGTGCTGCACGTTGACCCCGGCCCACACCATGCCGAGGACGACGACCCCGATCAGCGCGCGCGAAGACCATTCCGCCCGCCGGTACAGCTGGGCGAGCCGGGCATCGGCGCTAGACACCCGCCGCCGCGCGGCCAATGCCTTGCGATGCCAGCGCGCGTCGGCTTCGTCGGTCCGGCGGATGAGCCTGCCGGTGCGCCGGTCACGCTGTTCGGCGGCGAGTTCGTCGGCGATGGCGCGGCGCCGCTGTTTGCGCCGTTGCGCGCGAATCCATTCGGCGAGTTCCCGTTCGGCCCGAATCTCGGAGTCGGAGAGTGCGTCGTAGAGCGCCGTGTCGTGCTGGAGCGGGAGCTTGCCGCGCGCGGTCGCGACCTGCTGTGCGAGTGCCGTGATCTCGGTGTTCGGCGAGCTGACGGCATCCTCCATCGACCGATCGTCGGACATCTGGCGCCTTCCGGTCACTCGAACACATGGACTATCGAACATATGTGTGATTGCCAGAGAGCGTAAACGCCGTCCGCGCCGCGGTCAACGACAAGCGGGCCTTCGGAGTGGATTCAGGACAGGGCGCGCTTCTCGTATCACCGGGAGGGGGCTCAGCGCAGCGCCGTGTGCCAGACGATGGCCGCGGCGAGTGCGCCCGCGCCGTTGAGGGACCAGTGCAGGGCGATCGGGGCGAGCAGGCTGCCGCTGCGTCGGCGCAGCCAGGTGAAGACCACGCCCGCGGCGGCGGTCGCGGCGACGGCGAGGGTGATGCCGATGATCTGGCCGACGAGTCCGCCGCCGACGATGCCGGACAGGCCCTTGTTGCCGCTGGTCAGGCCGAGCGAGGACGCGATGTGCCAGAAACCGAACAGCAGCGATCCGGCAGCGAAGAGCCCGCGGACTCCGAGCACCCGGTCGAGGGTGCCGTGCAGGACGCCGCGGAAGGCGAGTTCTTCGGGGATCACGGTCTGCAGCGGGATGACGATCATCGACGCGATCAGCGCGCCGGAGATCGTGGCGTAGCGGTCGGCCAGGAAGAAGGGCCGGGTGACCGGCAGGATCGCGCCGATCGCGACGGCGGTGAGCACGATCCCGACCGCGCCGAGCGCGTAGACCGTTCCTCGTCGCCAGTGCCGGGGGGAGAGCCCGAGTTCGGCCCAGCCGAGACCGCGCTTGCGCATGAGCGCCAGCAGCGCGAACGCCGCGACCGGCACGATGACGATATTGGCCCACGCGGTGGTGAAATGCGCGATCAGATTGGTTCCGGCCAGCACGACGACGACCACGGCGATATCGACATAGGCGTGCAGCTTGGGCCGGGGATCGGCGACAGTGGTGGGTTCGGGCACCCGACCGAGTGTACGGAAGTATTACGAAATGGAAACGGACCGGTGCGTGCAGGTCAGCGGCCGATTCAGGCGGAAACCCGCGCCGACCGGCCCGGCGGAACACCGATCAAGATCACCGCGCTGTGAGTTACTCGACAGCCGATCCGGACCATCCGGACAGATCCGTCCATGCCCGCAGACTGCGCCGCGTCTCGAATCGCCGCGGCTGCCCGCTGATCGGGTCGGTGAATTCCAGCGAGGCGGCCAGCAGTTGCAGCGGCCGGGTGTAGTCGTCGACGGATTTGTCGGTGATCCCCGGATAGAAATCGTCGCCGAGAATCGGCACGCCGAGGCTGTTCATATGCAGGCGAAGCTGATGGGTCCGGCCGGTGTGCGGCCGCAGCCGGTAGCGACCGAGTCCGGCGCGGTGCTCGACGAGTTCCACCTCGGTCTCGGCATTGGGTTCGCCGTCCACCTCCTGCGCGGCGAGCACCTGCTTCTCCTTGATGATCCGGCTGCGCACGGTCCGCGGCAGCTCCAGCGCCGGATCGTAGGGCGCGACGGCCTCGTACTCCTTGCGCACGGTCCGGCGATGGAACATCGTCTGATACGCCCCGCGCGCCGCCGGGTTCACCACGAACAGCACCAGCCCCGCGGTCACCCGGTCCAGTCGATGCGCCGGGATCAGGTCAGGCAGGTCGAGTTCACGGCGCAAACGAACCAGGGCCGTCTGCAGAATGTGCTGGCCGCGCGGGATCGTCGCCAGGAAGTGCGGTTTGTCGACCACCAGGATGTCGTCGTCGCGATGGACGATCCCGATCTCGAACGGCACCTCCTGCTCGACCGGCAGGTCCCGGTGGAACCACACCGCCCCGCCCGGCACGAACGGCGCGTCCGGCGCCAGCGCTCCCACCAGATCGACGATCTCGCCCGCCCGCAACATCTCGTCGATCCGCGCCGGATCGACCCGCGGCAGCCGCTCGACGAGGTGCTCACGCACCGTCGTCCAGTGCCCGTCCTCCGGGAGCCGGAGCCGGGCTGGATCCAGGCCGTGCCGCTTGGGCAGCGGCGGCTGCTGCCTTCGTCGCATGGAAACAGTGTCTATCGGCGGGTGGCGGCGCGAGTGCGCGGCCCCTCGAGTCAGGCCGTGCGCGCGGCCAGCCCCGGGTAGTCGACGATCAGACCGGACTCGTCGTAGCCCAGCGTGGCGCGGTAGTCGAAGGCGGGCGCGCTGTAGTCGTAGCGCTGACCCGCCTCGGCGGTGATCCGGCGATAGTGCTGTGGCAGCCGGGTCACCGCGAGGTCGGCGGCGCGCACGTACACGGCCGGAGCCTCCGCGGCGTCGCCGACCGCGAGGTCCAACCGGTGCACCGGCAGCGCGTTGGTGAACGCCGACGCCTCCAGATCGACATCGAGGCAACCGTCGAGTTCGGGGGAGTGCACCCCGTCGACCTGCCAGCGCCCGAGCCCGTCGGACTGCAGCGTGAGCGAGTGCCGGGCGTCGGGATAGCGACCGGTGATCTGCGCCGACCGCGTGTGCCAGCTGCCGTCGACCCGGAGCCGATAGTCGATCGCCCAGGCGAGGCCGTCCTCGACCGCGGTCGCGCACCCTTCGACGTAAACCCCGCGATCATCGTCGCGGAAATAGGTCACTTCGAATCCGGTGCGCGCCTCGCGATGCAGCCAGGCGGCCGAGGATGGCAGCGGAGTGAACACGAGGAAACGTTATCCGGCCCGCTGATCGAGCACCATCAATTTCGCTTCGACAAGCGTATGCCGGGCCCGCCTGCGCACCCGGCACAGATCGACGCTGCATTCGAGATGAATCTGCATGGCCCGGTGCGCTTGGTCGGGTGTCAGGTTTCCCGGATCGGCCTGGCAGTAATACATTTTCGCTCTCCCGCCGCGCTCAGAGATTTAGAGGTAGGGAGGAAATTACGCCCGGAATGTCGAATTGCCGAGGGGGTTGACTGGCAGTTCACACAAGCTTCCCCGGTCGGCCACAACCATTCAACTTAGGCTAACCTACCCTTGGCACGTTTGCCGTGGACAGGTCGAGAGGGCGAGAAGTTATGACGGTGCAGGTAGCGCCGCCGCCGGGGGCGGAGTCGGGGAACCGGCCACCCAAGGCGGTCGCGAAAGCGCAGAAACAACAGGAAGCGCAGGCGCGCAAGGAGATTCTGGCACCGGTGTCGGGGATGCTGACGATGGCGAGCCTGCTCGTCGCCGTCGCCTCGGTCTGCACCGTCGTGCCGTTCCTGCTGATCGTGGCCGCCTGCCGGGAGTTGCTGGAAACCCCGGTTGACAGCGATCGGGTGTGGTGGCTGTTCGGCGCGGCCGTGGTGGTGCTGATCGTGCGTGCCCTGCTGCAGGCGGTCGCGCTGACCTGGTCGCACGCCGTCGACGCCGGCTACCAGCTGACCCTGCGCAGGCTGCTCGCGGACAAACTCACCCGGGTGCCGCTCGGCTGGTTCGGCGAACGCAGCTCCGGCGAGGTCAAGACGTATCTGCGCGACGACGTGGAGGCACTGCACTACCTTGTCGCCCATGCCCGGCTGGAGTTCGTCGGCGCGCTGGTGGTCCCGCTGGTCACCCTCGGCTACCTGTTCACCGTCGACTGGCGGCTCACCCTGGTGCTGCTGATCCCGCTGATCGCCTACTTCGTCCTGTTCGGCAAGATCATGGACCGCGACGGCCGCGACCGCCTCGCCGTCTACACCCGCTGGGAACGGCGCACCTCCGAGGCCACCATCGAATTCGTCGACGGCATCCAGGTCGTGCGGGCGTTCGGTCAGGCGGGCAAGGCGCACACCGAGTTCCAGAGCGCGGTCGACGGTCAGGTGCAGGCGGCGCATCGGATGAAGATGCCGATCATCCGCGTGCAGTCGGCCTCCGACATCGTGGTCATGCCTGTCTTCGTGATGCTGATCGTGGTCGTCGGCGGGCTCGCCTTCGTCGGCCTCGACTGGGTGAACCCGCTGGACCTGCTGCCGTTCCTACTGGTCGGCCTGGGTATCGGCAGTTCGCTGCTTGGCCTCGGCTACGGTTCGCAGGCGCTGCGGGCCGGTGGCGCCGCGGCGCTGCGGCTGCACGAACTGCAGCAGACGCCGGAGCTGGACACCGCGCCGACGACGAGCACGGGCCCGGCGAGCCAGGCGGGTGTCGTGCGCTTCGACGGCGTCGAATTCGCCTACCGCACCGGCCATGACGTGCTGCGCGGCGTCGATCTCGAACTGCACCCTGGCACCATCACCGCGCTGGTCGGCCCGAGCGGCTCCGGCAAGTCCACCCTGGCCAAACTGCTGCCCCGTTTCTACGACGTCGGCGCTGGCCGGATCACCATCGACGGGCGCGATATCCGCGAGTTCACCAGCGAAGATCTCTATCGCACCGTCGGCTTCGTGTTCCAGGATGTGCGCCTGATCCGCGGCTCCATCCGGGAGAACCTGCTGCTCGCGCGCCCGGACGCCGACGACGCCGCCATCGAACGGGCGAGCAGGGCCGCCCAGATCCACGACCGGATCATGGCGCTGCCGCGCGGCTACGACTCCGAGATCGGTGTCGACGCCTCGCTGTCCGGCGGTGAGGCCCAGCGGCTCTCGATCGCTCGCGCGCTGCTGGCCGACACTCCGGTGCTCGTCCTCGACGAGGCGACCGCCTTCGCCGACCCCGAATCCGAGGCCGCGGTGCAGGACGCGCTGGCCGCGCTCGTCGCGGGCCGCACCGTGCTGGTGATCGCACACCGGCTGCACACCATCACCGGCGTCGACCGAATCCTGGTGCTGGAGAACGGAACGCTCGTCGAGCAGGGCACGCACACCGAGCTGCGCGCCGCCGGTGGGCTGTATCAGCGGCTGTGGGAGATCAACGAGGCCGCGCTCGGCACGCTCGCCCTGGTGGAGGAAACACGATGATTCGCAAGGTTTTCCGCCTCGTTCCCGCGGAGTTCGCTCCGCTGATCCCGCGCTTGCTCGCCGCCATCGTGGTGCAGGCGCTGTGCCAGGCCATCGCGTATCTGCTGTTGGTTCCGGTGCTGGAAGCGCTGTTCGGTGACGACCTCGGCGGCGCCTGGCTGTGGGCGCTCGGCATGGCCGTGGCTGTCGCCGGTGTGATCGTCTTCGGTTACCTCCAGGCCGTGATCGGCCTGCGGATCGGGCTCGGCATGCAGCGCGGCCTGCAGACCCGCCTCGGCGACCAGCTGAACGCGTTGCCGCTGGGCTGGTTCGAGGACCGCGACGCCGGTCCGCTCTCGCGGGTCATGGTCGAGCAGGTCCGCGAGATGCAGGGCCTGATCGCCTACCTGCTCACCAAGGTGCTCACCGGCATCATCGTGCCGCTGGTCGTCGCGATCGGGATGCTGTTCATCGACTGGCGGATCGGGCTGGCCATGCTGCTCGCCGCGCCGGTGCTCTACCTGGTCAACAATCTCGCCAACCGCGCCTACACCGGCGCCGACGCGCGCCTGCACATCGCCGCGGCCGAAGCCGATTCGCGGGTGGTGGAATTCGCGCAGGCACAGCCGGTGCTGCGCGCGTTCGGCGCGGTCGGCGCAGGCAACAAGGCGCTCGACGCCGCGCTGGTCGGTCAGCGTTCGGCGGTGCGGAAGATGATGGTCGCGACGGTGCCCGGTCTGATCGTCTTCGCGCTGTTCGTGCAGGCGGTGTTCCTGGTGCTGGCCTACATCGCGGTGGTGCAGGTGACCGACGGCGCGATCTCGGCGGCCGCGGCGATCGCGCTGATCGCGGTGAGCTCGCGGTTCATCGAGCCGGTGAACCAGGCCGCCCAGCTGGGTGCCGCCCTGCGTTCGGCCGCCGCGGCCGCCGACCGGATCACCGACCTGCTGGACGAGAAGCCGCTGGCGACGCCCACCGAACCGGTGACGCCCGGTGCGCCCGCCGTGGTCTTCGACGAGGTCAGCTTCGGCTACCGCCCCGGCGAACCCGTACTGTCGGACCTGACCTTCACCGTCCCGGCCGGTACCACCACCGCCATCGTCGGACCGAGCGGTGCGGGCAAGACCACCCTGCTGCGGCTGGCCGCCCGCTTCTACGACGTGGACTCCGGCGCGGTCTCGGTCGGCGAACACGATGTGCGCGAACAGCCTTCGGACACCCTGCTCGACCAGCTCTCGCTGGTCTTCCAGAACGTCTACCTGTTCAACCGCTCGGTCGCCGACAACATCCGCATCGGCAAGCCCGACGCCACCGACGCCGAACTCGAGCGCGCGGCCGTGGCCGCCAGGGTCGACGAGATCGTCGACCGGCTGCCCGACGGTTTCGACACCGCGGTCGGTGAGGGCGGCGCGTCGCTGTCCGGCGGTGAACGCCAGCGCGTGTCGATCGCCCGTGCCCTGCTCAAGGACGCCCCGATCGTCCTGCTCGACGAGGCGACCAGCGCGCTGGACCCGCACAGCGAGGCCGTCGTTGTCCGTGGCATCCACGAACTGACCAAGGACAAGACGGTTCTCGTCGTGGCGCACCGGCTCTCGACCATCGCCCACGCCGACCAGATCCTGTTCCTCGACCAGGGCCGCATCGCCGAACACGGCACCCATCAGGAACTGCTGGATCTCGACGGCCGCTACGCCGCGTTCTGGAACGAACGCGAGCGCGCCACCGGCTGGCGGCTCGAGCCCGTCTCCGCCTGACCCGCGACGAACAGGGCCCGGGGGGGGGGGGGGGGGCGGGG
>NZ_JBHXMY010000125.1:10749-12828 GCF_042720195.1 Nocardia sp. NPDC058497
CCGACCGGTCCTCCTCCAACTTCACTCAGGGGGACTCGAGTCCACCCGGTGTGGGGGGGTGGGGGGTCGCCCCCCCCCCGGGGCGCCCCCCCCTGGGGGGGGGCCGCCCCCCCGGCGGGGGGGGGGGCCCCTTTTCGTGTGTTCAGAAGCCGCGCAGGCGATCCGGGGTGATGTGGATCGGGACGGAGTAGGTCGCGTAGAAGTCGGCCTCCGACATCTCGATCTCGGCGAAGCCCCGGGTGTACTTGCGCGAATAGTCGGCGACCACGGACTCGCTCACCGCCTCGCCGATCCGGGCCGTGCCGGTGAACACGACGACCTCGCCACCGGAGGCGGTGCTGTTGAAGTTCAGCGAGATCCGCGGGTTGCGCGCGAGATGGCGCAGCCGTTTCGCCGCCGGCTCGGTGTAGATCAGGAAGGTGCCGTCCTGCCACAGGAACCACACGGGATTGGGCTGCGGTGTATCGCCCGCGCCGATCGTGGTCAGCCAGATGACGTGCTCGTCGGCCAGCCGCTTGGCGACCGTGGCACCGAAGGGTGTGCTTTCATCGAGAACGGACACGGGCGTACTCCTCGCGGGTGGTGGTTTCCGTACTGCGTTCCGCCGTCCACCATGGCCGAAATCATCCGCGCGCGCCACCCGCCTCGCTAGCGTCGCACCGGGCCGCCCGTGACCCCGGCATGGCCGATGGCGGCGGGGTCGACCGCACCGTGTCTGCCCAGCAGGAACGGCGTCAGGATGTCGTTGGTGGTGCGTTGAGTGTTCGCTGCGCCCTGGAACCGCCGATCAGTCCGGTGATCACGAAACGCACTGGTGCGGAGAGGAATTGGGGAACATCGGTGAAACTGGGCGGCTCGGGAGTTCCCGACTTGTCCGATCAGCTTGCCGTAGCACCGGCTACATCCGCATCGGTCGCGAGGCTCAGTCGCGGTCAACCCGGGGGATGACCCCCGGCCTCACTTCCAGTAGGCCTGGGACTTGATCGCGGTCTTGGGCAGCTCGTGCTGGCCCTTGAGGGTCTTCACGATCGAGCGGGTGGTCTGCCCGCAGCAGGCGACCCACGCGAACGCGTCGGCGGGGCAGTTCATCTCCTGCGCGGCCTCGCGCAGCAGGCGGCCGTCGTCGACGCGCTGCAGCCAGGTGAGCTGGTGGTGCGGCTTGTTGTGCACCGGGATGGTCTGGTCGGACTCGTACTGCCATTCCAGCCAGACCCGCGCGGGGGTGTCGCCGATGGCGTCCAGCAGCGAGTTGATGGCGGGCAGCGAGGCGGTGTCGCCGAAGACGACGTATTCGCTGGGAGTCTGTTCCGGCAGCTGGAAGTCCGAGCCCAGCACGGTGACGTCGAGGAGGTCGCCCGGCTCGGCGCGGCGGGCCCAGTCGGCGGCCGGGCCGTTGTGCAGCGCGAAGTCGATGCTGGCGGTGTCGGCCTCCGGGTTCGGGTCGACGAGGGTGTAGCCGCGGTGGTGCAGCTTGTCGCTCTCGGCGTCCGGAATCCACAGGCGGACCCACTGGGTGGGGTGCACCGGGTGGTCGGCGAGCAGTCCGCCCATGGTGAAGCCGATCCGCACGAACTTGTCGGTGATCTGCTCGTTGGATGTCACCGTCAGCTTGTAGTCGGCGCCGCCCCAGGCCTTGGTGATCAGGCCGTTCAATCCCTTACCCATGCCGTTAGGTTAGCCTAAGGTCACTTGTTTGTCTGCATGGGCACACCGGGCCCCGCTGGCCAGATAAGGTAAGCCTATGCAAATATGGGAATCGTGTCCGGGCAATCGCCCTGTGGACGATCCCGGCGCGACATGCGTGAGAGAGTGGAGAACGAACCGGTGGAAACCCTCCTGGTAGTCGGCGCGGGGCCGAAAGCCCTTGCGGTGGCAGCGAAATCGCACGTACTGCGCACTCTCGGCCTGCCCGCGCCGCGCGTTGTCGTCGTCGAGTCGCACGCGGTCGGCGGCAACTGGCTGCCCAGCGGCGGCTGGACCGACGGCCAGCACCGGCTCGGCACCAGCCCCGAGAAGGACATCGGCTTCCCGTACCACTCCACCTGGGCGCGCGGCCGCAACCGGGAGATCGACCAGGCG
>NZ_JBHXMY010000126.1:0-12737 GCF_042720195.1 Nocardia sp. NPDC058497
TATTACTCGCGGAATCCGTTTGTACTCCTCGAGGAATCCACCTGGTTACCACCACCCTGCCCCCGCGTGTGAACAACAGGGTGAATCAGGTGGAACAACTCGAGGACTACTCGAGGATGGAATTGGGACAACTTCGCGCGTCCACAGGCGCCTCCCATTCATCCTCGAGACACCCCACGGCCATCCCCATGCCGACGTGCGCGCTGACCTGCGGATTCGGTCGAAGTCCACAGATTCCACAGTGCCTACTACTACTTCAGTTCTCTTTCTTGAAGAGATCTCTTCAAAACAAGGTGTGTGGAAAGTCGGTCGGAGGGGCTCGGCTCGGTCGGTGCTCCACTCACAAGCGGCAAGGAGGAGAAGGGGTAGGTCTGCGCGCGCTCGATCGGCGGGGAGGGTCGATGCGGACTTCCCGCGCTGCCCGGGTACCGTTTGGTTGTCGGCTGGTTGTGCGAGACTCAGTGCGCGGCCGACGCAGCACCTCAACTCCGCTGAACACACCCGCACACGGATTCGAAACTCGGAGAGGAAAAATCGGGCGATGGAGCTTGCGAACATGAAGTTTCGGGTCGCCCGAGAGGATTTCGCCGAGTCGGTGGCCTGGGTGGCGCGCAGCCTGCCCTCCCGTCCTCCTGTGCCTGTGCTGGGCGGTGTGCTGCTGGTGGCCGACGAGAACGGCCTGACGGTCTCCGGGTTCGACTACGAGGTCTCCGCGCAGATGCGGGTGGCCGCCGAGGTCGCCGGTCCCGGCCAGGTGCTGGTCTCGGGCCGGCTGCTCGCCGACATCACCAAGGCGCTGTCGAACAAGCCCGTCGATGTCTCTGTCGACGGCACCCGCGTGCTCATCGCCTGCGGTAGCGCCAAGTTCTCCCTGCCCACCATGCCGGTCGAGGACTATCCCCAGCTTCCCGAGGTGCCGCAGCAGACCGGTGAGCTCGGTGTCGACGTGTTCGCCGAGGCGGTCGGCCAGGTCGCCGTCGCCGCGGGCCGCGACGACACGCTCCCCATGCTCACCGGCATCCGCGTCGAGATCGAGGGCAACGACGTGGTGCTCGCCGCCACCGACCGTTTCCGCCTCGCCGTGCGTCACCTGCAGTGGCAGCCCGCCCGCTCCGACATCGAGACCGCGGTGCTCATCCCCGCGCGCACACTGTCCGAAGCCGCCAAGACCCTCGGCGCCACCGACGCGCCCGTGCAGCTCTCGCTGGGCAGCGGTGGCGGGGCCGACGGCCTGCTCGGCATCGTCAACGCGGGCCGCCGCACCACCACCCGCCTGCTCGACGCCGAATTCCCCAAGTTCCGCCAGTTGCTCCCCAAGGAGCACACCTCCATCGCCACGCTGCCCGTCGCCGCGCTGTCCGAGGCGATCAAGCGTGTCGCCCTGGTGGCCGAGCGCGGTGCCCAGGTGCGCCTGGAGTTCTCCACCGACGGCGTGCTGCTGTCCGCGGGTGGGGACGACGCGG
Organism: Nocardia sp. NPDC058497; assembly: GCF_042720195.1. Taxonomy (NCBI): domain Bacteria; kingdom Bacillati; phylum Actinomycetota; class Actinomycetes; order Mycobacteriales; family Nocardiaceae; genus Nocardia; species Nocardia sp. NPDC058497. Next base: position 1,464 of record NZ_JBHXMY010000126.1, read on the forward strand.
GCCGCGCCGAGGAATGGCTGGAAGCCGATTTCCGCGGTGAGCCGCTGACCATCGCGTTCAACCCCGGCTACCTGACCGAAGGCCTGTCGGCGCTGCACACCGACCGGGTCACCTTCGGCTTCACCACGCCAAGCCGTCCCGCCGTCCTGCTGCCAGCCTCCGACGAGGAGCCCAAGGTGCTGGAATCCGGTGCGTTCGCGGCGCTGGAGAGCCAGTACATCTACCTGTTGATGCCGGTCCGGCTGCCCGGCTGAAGCCCGCACGCGTAACCCGGCATGTTCATTCGTGCGCTGTCGGTCCGTGATTTCCGGTCGTGGGAACACGCCGAGCTCGAGCTGTCCCCAGGGCGCACGGTGCTGTTGGGGGCCAACGGCAACGGCAAGACCAACCTGCTCGAGGCGATCGGCTATCTGGCGACGCTCGGCTCGCACCGGGTCTCCGCCGACGCGCCGCTGATCCGGATGGGCGCGACGCAGGCCAGGATCGGCGCGACCGTGGTCAATCTGGGCCGCGAACTGCGTGTCGACGTCGAGCTCAAACAGGGCAGTGCCAATCGTGCCCAGATCAATCGTTCGCCGGTGCGCCGGTCGCGGGAGATCCTCGGAATTCTGCAGACCGTGCTGTTCGCGCCGGAGGATCTGGCGCTGGTGCGCGGCGATCCGGGGGAGCGCAGACGGTTCCTCGACGAGTTGTGCACAGCCCGGCTGCCCAGGCTCGCCGGCGTGCGCGCGGACTACGACAAGGTGCTGCGGCAACGCTCGGCCCTGTTGAAAACCGCTGGGCGCCACGTGCGTTCGCGGGCCGATCTGAGCACGCTCGACGTGTGGGACGGGCATCTGGCCGAGCACGCCTCGGTGCTGCTCGCGCAGCGATTGCGGCTGGTCCACGACCTGTATCCGTATCTGGCACAGGCCTATCGGTCGATCGCGCCCGAATCACGCCCTGCGGCAATCGCTTACCGGTCGGGGTACCTGCCGCCGGAACTGCTCGACCCGGCGAGGGAGCCGGCAGCCGACGATGTGGAGCAGCTGCGCGAGATCGTGTTGCGCGAGTTGTCCACAGCCAGGAACAGGGAGCTGGAGCGCGGGGTGTGCCTGGTCGGCCCGCACCGCGACGACCTCGACCTGCTCCTCGGCAGCGCGCCCGCCAAGGGTTTCGCCAGTCACGGTGAGTCCTGGTCGTTCGCGCTGGCGCTGCGGCTGGCCTCGTTCGAGCTGTTGCGCAGTGCGGGCACCGAGCCGGTGCTGCTGCTCGACGACGTGTTCGCCGAGCTGGATCGGCGTCGGCGTACCGCGCTGGCCGAGGTCGCCGCCGGTGCGGAGCAGGTGCTCATCACCGCCGCGGTGGCCGAGGACGTGCCTGCCGAACTGGCCGCCGAACCGCTGCGGGTGCAAACAACCGGCGAAGCCGACCGGCGTACCTCGCTGATCGTCAGCGAACCGGCCGAACAATCCGAAGATATGCACAGATAGCGATAGTTATCAACAGCGGCCTGTGGAAAACCGGCAACATGCTGGACATATGCCGGATCGGTCTCGACGCCGACTGTCGGCGCCCCGGCGTAGACTCTCCTCCGCACTCGGCCAGTATCGACACCGGAAGGCGGAACCGAGGTGACCGAAGAGCCGGAACCGGAGCTGCGCGGGATCGACCTCGCCCGGCGCGCACTGGAGGAAGCCAGGGCCGCGGCCAAGGCCAGCGGTAAGTCGGTCGGCCAGGGCCGGGCGTCACCGGTGCGCAAGCTGCGCGCGGGCGGACGCAGGCGCACCGGCTGGTCCGGTGCGGGCCCCGATCCCCGCGATCCCCAGCTGTTGTCGGCCCTGACCGGCTCGATCGCGAAGAGTCGTGGCTGGTCAGGAAAGGTGGCCGAGGGCATGGTGTTCGGTCGCTGGGCCAGCGTGGTCGGTGAGGACATCGCCTCGCACGCCACCCCGGTGACGCTGGAGGGCGGTGTGCTCAAGATCGCCGCCGAGTCGACCGCGTGGGCGACCCAGTTGCGCATGCTGCAGGGGCAGATCCTGGCCAAGATCAATGCCGCGGTCGGCCAGGGCGTTGTCACTCAGCTGCGGATCACCGGCCCCGCCGCGCCGAGCTGGCGCAAGGGTGAACGGCACGTCAAGGGACGCGGTCCGCGCGATACCTACGGGTAGCCGGGCGGTGACCAGGGCGAGTTGCCTTGCGGCGGCGCCGCTCTCGGGCTCCGGAGTTTTGTACATGTGGACAAAACCTGTGGATAACTCCGGCTGGACGCGAAAGCCCTCGACCGCGTTTCACGTGGAACCGCCGAACGCAAGTCTCACGCCAGTTCTGGCGGGCGGAAATCTCCGGAAGGCGGACGCTTGTCGCGGTAGGCCGATTTCTCGCATTCACGGCGGCGTCAGGGGTGTCGTAGGTGCACTGTAAGTTGGGCTTACCAGTAGGATGGTGACGTAACCAGCGGCGAACCCTCGACGCGTGCTGTGCAGTCCGCGTGCTGCCCGATCGCTGCGACAGGGATCAGCAAGTAAGGAGAGCTACCGACAAGTGGCTGCCAACGACTCCAACGCATCGGGCAACAAGCAGGGCTACGGTGCCTCCTCCATCACGGTCCTCGAGGGCCTGGAAGCGGTGCGCAAGCGCCCTGGCATGTACATCGGTTCCACCGGTGAACGCGGTCTGCACCACCTCATCTGGGAGGTTGTGGACAACTCGGTCGACGAGGCGATGGCCGGCTACGCCAGCAAGGTCGAGGTGACTCTGCTCGCCGACGGTGGCGTCGAGGTCGTCGACGACGGTCGTGGCATTCCGGTCGAGATGCACGCCCAGGGCGTGCCGACCGTCGAGGTCGTCATGACCCAGCTGCATGCCGGTGGCAAGTTCGACTCCGACTCCTACGCGGTGTCCGGCGGTCTGCACGGCGTCGGTATCTCAGTGGTGAACGCCCTGTCGACCAAGGTCGACGTGGAGATCAACCGCGACGGCTACCACTGGAGCCAGACCTACAAGGACGCGCGCCCCGGCAAGCTGGCGCAGGGTGCGGCGACCTCGGCGACCGGCACCACGGTGCGGTTCTGGGCCGACCCGGACATCTTCGAGACCACGAACTACAACTTCGAGACGGTCTCGCGCCGCCTGCAGGAGATGGCCTTCCTGAACAAGGGCCTCACCATCAAGCTCACCGACGAGCGGGTCGCCGAAGGCGACGTCATCGACGAGGTGGTCAGCGAGACCGCCGAGGCGCCGAAGCACGTCGAGGAAGGCGCCGAGGCGCCGGTCGAGCACAAGGTCAAGACCCGCACCTACCACTACCCGGGCGGCCTGGTGGACTTCGTCCGCCACATCAACCGCACCAAGTCGGCCATCCACAACTCGGTCGTCGGCTTCACCGGCAAGGGCACCGGCCACGAGCTCGAGGTCGCGATGCAGTGGAACTCGGGCTACTCCGAGTCGGTCCACACCTTCGCCAACACGATCAACACCCATGAGGGCGGCACCCACGAAGAGGGCTTCCGCGCGGCGCTGACCACGGTGGTCAACAAGTACGCCAAGGAGAAGAAGCTCCTCAAGGAGAAGGACGGCAACCTCACCGGTGACGACATCCGCGAGGGCCTGGCCGCCATCGTGAGCGTCAAGGTCGGCGAGCCGCAGTTCGAGGGCCAGACCAAGACCAAGCTGGGCAACACCGAGGTCAAGTCGTTCGTGCAGCGCGCCTGCAACGAGCACCTGCAGCACTGGTTCGAGGCCAACCCGGCCGACGCGAAGACCATCGTGCAGAAGGCGGTGTCCTCGGCGCAGGCCCGCATGGCCGCCCGTAAGGCGCGTGAGCTGGTGCGCCGCAAGTCGGCCACCGATCTGGGCGGGCTGCCGGGCAAGCTGGCCGACTGCCGCTCCAAGGATCCGGGCAAGTGCGAGATCTACATCGTCGAGGGTGACTCCGCCGGTGGTTCGGCCAAGTCCGGCCGCGACTCGATGTACCAGGCGATCCTGCCGCTGCGCGGCAAGATCATCAACGTCGAGAAGGCCCGCATCGACCGCGTCCTCAAGAACAACGAGGTCCAGTCGATCATCACCGCTTTCGGCACCGGCATCCACGACGAGTTCGACATCGCGAAGCTGCGCTACCACAAGATCGTCCTGATGGCCGACGCCGACGTCGACGGCCAGCACATCGCGACGCTGCTGCTCACGTTGCTGTTCCGGTTCATGCGCCCGCTGGTCGAGCACGGTCACGTGTACCTCGCCCAGCCGCCGCTGTACAAGCTCAAGTGGATGCGCAGTGAGCCCGAGTTCGCCTACTCCGACCGCGAGCGCGACGCGCTGATCGAGGCCGGCCTGGCCGCGGGCAAGAAGATCAACAAGGACGACGGCGTCCAGCGCTACAAGGGCCTGGGCGAGATGAACGCCAAGGAGCTGTGGGAAACCACCATGGATCCCTCGGTGCGGGTGCTTCGTCAGGTGACGCTCGACGACGCGGCCGCGGCCGACGAGCTGTTCTCCGTGCTCATGGGCGAAGACGTGGAGGCACGTCGCAGCTTCATCACCCGCAATGCCAAGGACGTCCGCTTCCTCGACGTGTAACCGGTGCAGCGCCGTAAGCGCGCGCCCGTGAAGCATGTCAGGCCCTCGAAGGAGATTTGATGACTGAGACCACGCTGCCGCCCTCCGGTGGTGCGGGCGACCGGATCGAACCGGTCGACATCCAGAACGAGATGCAGAGCAGCTACATCGATTACGCGATGAGCGTGATCGTGGGCCGCGCGCTGCCCGATGTGCGCGACGGCCTCAAGCCGGTGCACCGGCGCGTGCTCTACGCGATGTACGACAACGGTTACCGGCCCGACCGCGGCTACGTGAAGTCGGCCCGTCCGGTCGCCGAGACCATGGGTAACTACCACCCGCACGGCGACGCGTCGATCTACGACACCCTCGTGCGCATGGCCCAGCCCTGGTCGCTGCGCTACCCGCTGGTCGACGGCCAGGGCAACTTCGGTTCCCGCGGCAACGACGGCGCGGCCGCCATGCGATACACCGAGTGCCGCCTGACGCCGCTCGCGATGGAGATGCTGCGCGACATCGACAGCGAGACCGTCGATTTCGTCCCGAACTACGACGGTCGCTCGCAGGAGCCGACCGTGCTGCCCGCCCGCGTGCCCGCGCTGCTGATGAACGGCAGCAACGGCATCGCGGTCGGCATGGCGACCAACATCCCGCCGCACAACCTCAACGAGCTGGCCGAGGCCATCTACTGGGCGCTGGAGAACTACGACGCCGACGAGGAAGCCACCCTCGCCGCGTGCATGGAACGGGTCAAGGGCCCGGACTTCCCGACCCACGGCCTGATCGTCGGCAGCCAGGGCATCCAGGACGCCTACACCACCGGCCGCGGTTCGATCCGCATGCGCGGTGTGGTGGAGATCGAGGAGGGCAGCCGCGGCCAGACCCAGATCGTCATCACCGAGCTGCCGTACCAGGTCAACACCGACAACTTCATCAACTCGATCGCCGAGCAGGTCAAGGACGGCAAGATCGCGGGTATCTCCGATATCCACGACGAGTCCTCCGACCGCGTCGGCATGCGCATCGTGGTGACGGTCAAGCGTGACGCGGTCGCCAAGGTCGTGCTGAACAACCTGTACAAGCACACCCAGCTGCAGACCAGCTTCGGCGCGAACATGCTCTCCATCGTCGACGGCGTGCCGCGCACGCTGCGGCTGGATCAGATGATCCGGTACTACGTCGACCACCAGCTGGAAGTCATCGTCCGGCGCACCCGCTACCTGCTGCGCAAGGCCGAGGAGCGGGCCCATATCCTGCGCGGCCTGGTCAAGGCGCTCGACCTGCTCGACGAGGTCATCGCGCTGATCCGCCGCTCGGCCAACACCGACACCGCGCGCACCGGCCTGATGCAGCTGCTCGACATCGACGAGATCCAGTCGACCGCGATCCTGGACATGCAGCTGCGGCGTCTTTCGGCCCTGGAGCGCCAGCGCATCATCGACGATCTGGCCAAGATCGAGCTCGAGATCGCCGACTACAAGGACATTCTGGAGAAGCCGGAGCGTCAGCGCGCGATCGTGCGCGACGAGCTGGCCGAGATCGTCGAGAAGTACGGCGACGACCGCAGGACCAGGATCATCGCCAGCGACGGTGACGTCGCCGACGAGGATCTGATCGCCCGCGAGGACGTGGTCGTCACGATCACCGAGACCGGTTACGCCAAGCGCACCAAGACCGATCTGTACCGGTCGCAGAAGCGTGGCGGCAAGGGTGTGCAGGGCGCGGGCCTCAAGCAGGACGACATCGTCAAGCACTTCTTCGTCTCCTCGACCCACGACTGGCTGCTGTTCTTCACCAACAAGGGCCGGGTCTACCGGGCCAAGGCCTACGAGCTGCCCGAGGCCAACCGGACCGCGCGTGGTCAGCACGTGGCGAACCTGCTCGCGTTCCAGCCGGACGAGAAGATCGCCCAGATCATCCAGCTCAAGACCTACGAGGACGCGCCGTACCTGGTGCTCGCGACCCGCGCGGGCCTGGTGAAGAAGTCCAAGCTCACCGATTTCGACTCCAACCGTTCCGGCGGCATCGTCGCGGTGAACCTGCGCGACGACGACGAGCTGGTCGGCGCGGTGCTGTGCTCCTCCGACGACGACCTGCTGCTGGTCTCGGCGCACGGCCAGTCGATCCGGTTCTCCGCGACCGACGAGGCGCTGCGCCCGATGGGCCGCGCCACCTCCGGTGTGCAGGGCATGCGCTTCAACGCCGACGACGAACTGCTCTCGCTCAACGTGGTTCGCGAGGACACCTATCTGCTGGTGGCGACCGCGGGCGGCTACGCCAAGCGCACCGCGATCGAGGAGTACACCGCACAGGGCCGTGGCGGAAAAGGCGTATTGACAATCCAATACGATCCCAAGCGTGGCAGCCTGGTCGGTGCGCTCATCGTCGACGACGAGGACGAGTTGTACGCGATCACTTCCAGTGGTGGTGTCATCCGCACCGCAGCCAAGCAAGTTCGTAAAGCTGGACGCCAGACCAAGGGCGTGCGATTGATGAACCTCGCGGATGGCGATACCTTGCTAGCGATCGCGCGCAACGCCGACGAGCCCGATCCCGATCAGCTCACCGGCGACGCGGCTTCGGAGCAATAACCCAATCAGCGGCGGCAACGAACGGATCTGAGGATTCCATTGACCACACCGAATCAGTCGAACGACGATCGGAACCAGACCAACGGCGTCACCGAGCGGATTGCCTCGTCTCCGATCCAGCCGCGGCCGATCCCTCGCCAGGGCGGTCCGGCCGAGGGCGCGGCGCCGGAATCCGGTGCCGCCGGGGGCGAATCGTTCGACCAGTCGACCGTGCGGATGGGTACCGAACCCACGCCGCCCGCTGGTAACGGGAAGGGCAAATCGTCGCCCTACCAGGACGGGTGGGCGCAGCTGCCGCAGCGCGAGCCGCAGTCGAACCTGTACCGGCCGGGCGAGTCGCCGAGCCAGGGGCGTCCGTCGACCGGGGCGCCGGCGCCGGCGCCGGCGGGTGGGCTGAAGGGCAGCGGCTCGTCCAACGCTCGCACCACGGCCGACCTGGCGGCCAAGGCGGCCCGCAAGGAAGCGGCGATGGTGAAGTCCGTCGGCATCGACGGCCCGACCCGCAGCATCGCCCGCCCGGAACTGGTCAAGGACATGCCCGACCTGTCCGAGGTGCGGCACCCGACGCCGGACGCGCCGCCCGCTCCGCCCGGATTGCCGATGGCGCATATCCCGCCGCAGCCGGGTCCGAGTGCCAGGGTCGCCGCCGCCGCGTCGGTCTCGCCCGCGGTGCCGGTGGCCATCGCCGCCGCCGCGTCGGGTGAGCCGCTACGCGCGACGGTGCAGATCCGCCGGATCGATCCGTGGTCGACGTTGAAGATCACCCTGGTGATCAGCGTGGCGCTGTTCTTCGTGTGGATGCTGGCCGTCGGCCTGCTCTACATCGTGCTCGCCGGCATGGGCGTGTGGGACAACCTGGACAGCTCGCTGGGCGAGATGTTCAACCAGGAGGGCGGCTCGACGAACCTGATCGACGCGGGCACGGTGTTCGGCTACGCCGGCGTCATCGGCTTGATCAACGTGGTGCTGTTCACCGCGCTGGCGACGGTCGGTGTGTTCATCTACAACCAGTGCTGCGATCTGGTCGGTGGCATCCAGGTGACCCTGGCCGATCCGGACTAGAAACCGGTCCTGCCGCGCCGGCCGGTCAGCCCTGCAAAAGGGGTCTGACCGGCCGTTTTGGCTATCGGCGGTCGGGTAGGGTAACCTCGTTCCTCGTTGCGGTTCACTGCTCCGGCAGGGGGCCGAAAACGAGTACGGGCCTATAGCTCAGGCGGTTAGAGCGCTTCGCTGATAACGAAGAGGTCGGAGGTTCAAGTCCTCCTAGGCCCACTCCCGTACATCACAGTAGGGTGGGAATCATGAAGATTGTCCTCACGGTCGGTGTCGTGATCGCGGTTCTCATCGGTATCACCAAATTCCGCAAGCGCGATGACGCAGATCTCTGGCACGAGGTCACCACCCGCTGATTCGGGTTGCCAACTGGTTTCACCAAGCCAGCAAGGGGCCTTAGCTCAATTGGCAGAGCACTGCCTTTGCAAGGCAGGGGTTAGGGGTTCGATTCCCCTAGGCTCCACTTCTGTGAATTCCTCGGTTTTCGATTTTCTGCTCACCGCAGCTCCCGTCGAGTCGACCTCGACCGATATCGCCGCGATCGCGGCACAGCATCGCGCCCGCAGCGCCGCCTTCGCGAATTCGATCGATCGCGCGGCCGTCGCCGGATTCGACAGTGCCGGAACAGGTACGGCCTTTCTCGGCGGCTATCAGGAAGCGCTGCACGCGCTGATTCCCACGCTCGGCCCCGAGGGGCTGACCTCCATGTGCGCGACCGAGGCGAACGGCGCCAAGCCGTCGGCCATGACCACCACCGTGACCGCCGACGGTGTCGTCACCGGCACCAAATCCTTCGCCACGCTCGGCGAGTTCGCCACCAGCTTCCTGGTGATCGCCCGTGCGGGCGAGCAGGCCGACGGTCGTGCCGAGTTGCGGGCGGTGCTCGTGCAGGCCGGACCGGGCACCGTGGTGACGCCACTGCCCGCGCTGCCGTTCGCCCCGGAGATCCCGCACGCCACCGTGACTTTCGACGCCGCGCCCGGCGAGCTGCTGCCCGGTGACGGGTACGCCGACTACCTCAAGCCGTTCCGCACCGTCGAAGATCTGCATGTGGTCGCCGCTGTGCTCGGACAGCTCGTCCGGGTTGCCCGGCAAGCGCCATGGCCCGCCGAGGCCGTAGAACAGCTGCTGGCCCTGTTTGCGGCCGTGCGTGGCGTGAGTACCGATGATCCGGGTTCGGTTGGCGTGCACATCGCGCTGGGTGGGGTCTTCGAGCGGCTGACGCGACTGCGTGCCGACCTCGCGCCGCTGTGGGAGCTGGTCGATCCGGAGACCAGGAGCCGGTGGGAGCGCGACGAGCCGCTGCTCGGGGTGGCGGGCAAGGTCAGGGCGCTGCGGCTCGCCGCGGCGTGGCGCGCGGTCACCGGGTGAATTTCCCGAGGCCGTTCTCGTCGAAGTAGTCGAGGGTGAGTGTCCCGTTGTCGAAGATCGCCGAGGAGACGCTGCCGGGCGGTGCGTTCTCGCCGCTCGGTTCGAAGGCGAAGGTGTCGCCGTCCCAGTGCCGCAGCGGGTATCGCCGCTGGGCCGGGCCGAGGGTGAGGACAAGGGCGCCGTCGTCCTCGGCGATCGTCGCCGGGCCCCAGTACTCGTTGGCGTAGGTGCCCGCGTAGCTCGGTAGCGGCTTGGCCGCGGCCGGATTCGGCGGCACGGACTTGCCGGACAGGTCGCCCACCGGATCGTTGATGGGAGAGATCGCGGCCTGGTAGAGGCCGCGCCAGTCCTCGCGGATCTCGCCGAATTGCACGAGATCGCCGAACTCGGCGGTCAGCGCCTCCGGCACGCCGATCGGCGCGGCGTTGGTCAGGGCGACGATCGCGACGTCGGCGGACGGGATCGCGAGGAAGTTCGTCGCGGCGCCGAGCGCGAACGCGCCGGAATGGCTGTAGGCCGTGCGGCCCGCCGACGATGTCGACGAGTTGAAGCCGAACCCGTAGAAGCCCGCCCGTGCTTCCGGCGAGGACGCGGGGGAGGAGATCACCTGCGGGGTGATCGCGGGCAGCAGCGCGTCCGGCGGGGCGATGGTCGTGCCGTTCGACGCGCCGTTGCCGAGCACCATCGCCAGCCAGCGGGCCATGTCGTTCACCGAGGAGCTGACACCGCCCGCGGGGGACTGGGGATCGGGGTTGCGGACCTCCCCGGCGACCCAGTCGCCGTCGACGTTCACGTGGCCGACGGCGCGGTTCGGGCGCGACTGGAAGTCGACGAAGCGGGAACTGGTGGCGGACATGCCGAGCGGGGTGTACAGGGTGTCGGCGCTGAGCCGGTCCCACGCGGTGCCCGCCGCGGCGGCGACGGCCTCGGCGCCCGCGGTGAGACCGAAGTTGGTGTAGTGGTAGGTGATCCGGAACGGGTCGAGGGGCTCGAGGCGGAGTTTGTCGAGGATCGCGGCCTGGTCGTAGCCGAGGTCCTCCAGCCGGTCGCCCGCGTGGTCGGGCAGGCCGCTGCGGTGCGCGAACAGGTCGCCGATGGTGAGCTGGGCGGTGGTCGCCGGGTCGGCGAGCGCGAACGACGGCAACTTCGACACCACGGGCGTTTCCCACTCGACCGTGCCCTTGCCGACCTGGTGGGCGACGACGGTGGCCGACACCGATTTCGACACCGAGGCCAGCTGGAAGACGGTGTCGGCGTCGACCTTGTCCTGCCCGCCTGCCTCGCGGACACCGAAGCCCCTGGCATAGACGGTCTTTCCACCGTGCACGACGGCCACGGCCATGCCGGGGATGCGGGTGCTGTCCATCAGCGTGGTGGCCAGCTCGTCGAGTTTCGCGACCGCCTTGTCGACCGCGTCGTCGGGAAGCGGGACCGCGGCGACCTGGTTCGGTGGCAGCTGCTCGGTGGGGGTCGCGACGGTGTGCTCGTCGCCGGCCTCTCCGCTACAGCCGACCATGACAGCCATCGAAACGACCAGCGCTGCGATCGCACCCTTGGCAGGCACCATGGGGCGACGATAGACCTGGTTGCGGTGCGATCGCGGGAACGTGGCTGGACTGTGACGGTCTGCCTACCGGGTGTACTCACCGGTAGCTCGAGCTGCACCTTGCCGGAAAATGGGGAGCGGGGCGCGGGGGCGGGGGGGGGGTTTGCGCGGCGCCGC
>NZ_JBHXMY010000127.1:0-2048 GCF_042720195.1 Nocardia sp. NPDC058497
GGTCCCCGCGGGGGCGGGGCCGCGCGCGCGCGCGGGGCGGGGCTCTAGATCCCGGCCCCGGGCGGGGGGGGCCGCGGGGCGCGGGCGGCCGGGGGCGCGTCCCCCCCCCCGTGCCCGCCCACGACGTGCGGAACGCGCGCAGGATCGGATCGGCCTGCATGGCCTGTTCGAGCCGGGGCGCGTACCGCGCGGGCAGATGCGCCGGGTCCATCGCGGCGGCGGCGAGTTCGAGCCGTGGCCCGAGTTCGGCGGCGGCGCTGGACGGGGTTCCGTCGGGTGCGGTGTCGCCAGGGGCGTCCTCCTCGCAGTAGTAGTCGTCGACCGACCATTCGGCCACCGCGCAGCGGGCGGCGCCGAGGAGCAGGTCGGGGTCGTCGCAATCGGGATGGGCGAGCATGATCAGCCGACCGAAATCGGCCTTGCCGAGTTCGTCGAGACGGCCTTCGTAGAGGCCGATCTCGGCGGCCCAGGCGAGCAGGCCGACGTTCACGGCCTCGGCCAGCTCGGGATCGTCGCGTTCGGGTGGTGGACAGTAGAGCGGTGGAATCGCTTGCCGTGCACCGGCTTGCGAGGTGGGAGGTGCGGCCCGCCAGAGCGAGGTCGTGCCGATCCCGGTGGGTCCGAGCAGGTATCGCGGTTCGGAGATGGACAGCTTCGGTGGCGAAATCCGGTGGGGGAGTGTGGCTGCCGCCGTGCCCAGCCGGGGGAACAGGTCGGCAGGCGCCGTCGCGCCGTGCAGCAGGGCAGCCACCGTCGCGGCGAGCTCGGTGCCCGCGTGCGGGGCCGCTGCCCTGGTGAGGATCGACACGGCCTGCGCCGATCAGTCGGCCCGGCGCGCGACGAGCACGTCGTCGAGTACGCCGAGCGCGTCGGGGACCAGGACCGCGGCCGAGTAGTAGCAGCTCACCAGGTACGACATGATCGACTGATCGTCGATCTGCTTGAACCGCACGTTCAAACTCGGCTCGAACTCATCGGGAATGCCGGTCTGATGCAATCCGACGACACCCTGATCCTTCTCGCCGATGCGCATGGCCATGATCGAGGTGGTCTGGGTGCCGTTCACCGGGATCTTGCCGCACGGCAGGATCGGCACCCCGCGCCAGCCTGGGACCCGAGAGCCCTGGAACTCCACCGGATCGGGATACAGTCCGCGGCGCGAACATTCGCGGCCGAACGCGGCGATCGCCTTGGGATGGGCGAGGAGGAACTTGGTGCCGCGGCGCATGCTCAGCAGCTCGTCCATGTCGTCGGGGGTCGGCGGGCCCGATTCGGTGGTGATGCGCTGCTTGAGATCGCAGTTGTGCAGCAGGCCGAACTCGGGATTGTTCACCAGGTCGTACTCGCGCCGTTCGTAGAGCGCTTCGACGGTCAGGCGCAGCTGCTGGTCGACCTGGTTCATCGGGTCGTTGAACAGATCGGCGACGCGGGTGTGAATCCGCAGCACGCTCTGGGCCAGGCTGAGTTCGTATTGGCGTGGGCTGGCGTCGTAGTCGACGAAGGTGCCTTCGAGCAACGGTTCGCCGGAATGGCCGGAGGAGATCTCGATATCGGCTTCGCCCTTGGAATTCTGCGTCCGACGTGGCGTCTGGGCGGCCTCGGTGCGGATCCGGGCCAAGGCGGGATTCATGTCGAGGAATTGTTCGAATTCTTGCCTGGGGAGGCAGAGAATGGTCGTCTTGGTCACCGTCTTCACGGTGTCCGGCCAGATCGCCGACGGGTCGGTGAGCATATCCTCGCCGTAATAGTCACCGCCGGAGAGCATGCCGAGTTTCGTCGCCTCGCCGTATTCGCCGGAACCCAGCCGGGCGAGTTTTCCGTGGACGACCAGAATGACCTGATCCATCGGATTACCGAATTCGGCGACGACGGTGCCGGGATCGAGATCGTATTGCACGAAATTGTCGGCGAGCGGTCGCAGCAACTCGTCGTCGTCGACGGTGCGCAGGGCGGGGAGTTCGCGCAATTCCTGCGGGATCACCCACCCCCGCGGGCCCAGCCCCCCGAACAACACCACCCCCTGGCCGCACGGGGGGGTGCCGCCCCCG
>NZ_JBHXMY010000127.1:2058-12736 GCF_042720195.1 Nocardia sp. NPDC058497
TGGTGGGGCGGGGGGGGGTTTGGGCGTATTTCGGGGGTTACCCCCGGGGCGCGCTCCCGTTCTCCGCCGAACTCGACCTCGCCGTTGCCGACGGTGTGGGTGAGCCGGCGGTTGACGCGGTAGATACCACCCGCGACCTGCACCCAGGGCAGTGCGCGCGACAGCCAGCGGGAGCTGATCCCCTGCATCTGCGGCTCGGATTTGGTGGTGTGCGCCAGCTGTTGCGCCGCGGTGGTGCTGAGGCTCTTGCGGACGGAATTGTCTGTGGGCAGCGGCATTTCGATGGTCATGAAGTTCCTCACCTCGGGGCGGATATCGGCATGGCCGATCGGCCTGTGCGGCGCGACGATGCGCGACAGGCTGGGGGTGGGCAACGATGCGAATCGAATGGTCCTGCGCGGAAGAAACCGGGCGTGTGAAACGGTGTTACACGAAATTGGATGCGTGCCAGTGTGTTCCGGACGAGAACGATGGTAGGGCGTCGAGGCGACCGTGCGCGGGCTTATCGGGAAAACATGGCTGTGACCGGGAGATCCGTTGCGCGGGAGGCGATTGCGGAGCGACGAATGTCCTGGGATGAATCGCCGATAGGCGTCGGAACCGGCGGACGGTCGTTATCGTCGAATCATGTTCACCTGGATATATGGGCTACCGATCTGGCTGGACTTCCTCCTCATCACCGGCACCGCAGTCGGTCTCACGGTGACCGCGATTCTGCTCAGCAGGCAGACCGTGCAACGGGCCTTCGGTCCCGAGCCCGGCTGGAACGAGACCGTCACGATGGTGCTCACCGTCGGCGGCGTGTTCTACGGGCTGCTGCTCGGGCTGATCGCGGCGGCCACCTACGAGTCCTACGACGCGGCGCAGAGTCGCGTCGCCAACGAGGCCGCGGCGGTCGGCACCCTCTACCGCGAGGTGAGCGCCTATCCCGAGCCGTACCGGGAGCTGCTGCGCGACGACCTCGCCGACTACACCCGCGATGTGCTCGACGTCGTCTGGCCCGCCCTGCACGAGGGCACCGAACCGATGGGTGGCACCGCGCTGGTGACCAGATTCCAGGGTCGCCTGCTCGAATTCCAGCCGTCGAACAGCGCGGAGGAGATAGTGCACGCCGCCACGATCGACCAGTTCGCCCGGTTCGACTCCGACCGCAGGCACCGCATCAACGCCACCAAGGGCGGCATTCCCGATGTGCTCTGGTGGACGATCCTCGTCGGCGGCGCGGTCAATCTGGTGTTGCTGTGTCTTTTCTGTCTCGGCAAGCACGCGCACCTGGTACTCGGCGGGCTGTTCGCCTTCTTCCTCGGCGCGATGATCTTCCTGATCGCCGCGCTGGATTATCCGTTCCGCGGTGACCTGAGCGTGAGCAGCGAGCCGTTCGACAGCGTCTACATCAACGTGATGGGCCGCTGAACAGCGGGTGTGACCCGAATCGCCGGAACATGCGGCCTGTCACAGGCGACACATAATGGAGGTCCGGTGTGGTTAGCTCATATGAGCACATCGGGGTGTGTGAGGTGTGTCACTTTCAGCAGGGTAGGCCAGGTGGGAACGGTGGATATCAGTCCAAAAGGTGTGGTCGGTTCTATGCAGCGGTTGCTGGCTACCGCGCAGAACGGGCTGGAGGTGATCCGCTTCGGCGGATTGGCACACGATGTCGAGTCCTCGCCCTTCGAGGTCGTCGAGCGCAGACGCATGTATCGGTTGCGTCATTACTTCTCCGACGATACGGCGGCGGGCCGTCCGGTGGCGCTGCTCGTGCCGCCGTTGATGGTGAACGCCGACATCTGGGATGTGAACGCGGCGGGCGGCGCCGTCGGGATCCTGCACGCGAGCGGAATCGACTGCTGGGTCATCGATTTCGGTTCGCCGGCCACCGAGGAGGGCGGCTGGGAACGTGACCTGGCCGACCATGTGCTGGCGGTGAACTCGGCCATCGACACCGTCTGCGAGGCCACCGGCGCGCAGGTGCACCTGATGGGCTACTCGCAGGGCGGCATGTTCGCCTACCAGACCACCGCCTACCGGTACGGCAAGGGTGTGGCCTCCATCGTCACCTTCGGCAGTCCGGTCGACATCGTCGCGGGTATGCCGTTCGGCCTGCCCTACGGCATGGTGTCCGAGGTCGCGGACTTCCTGGCCGATCACGTGATGCACCGGCTGCCGATCACCGAATCGATGGTGCGCATCGGCTTCCAGATGCTCGACCCGGTCAAGACCGCCAAGTCGCGGATCGATTTCCTGCTGCAGCTGCACGACCGGGAAGCGTTGCTGCCCAAGGAGCGTCAGCGGCGTTTTCTCAACAACGATGGCTGGGTGGGGTATTCGGGTCCGGCGGTCGCCGATCTGCTCAAGCAGTTCGTCGCGCACAACCGGATGATGCTGGGCGGCTTCGTGATCCGCGATCACCCGATCTCGCTAGCCGAGTTGAAGTGCCCGATCCTGGCGTTCGTCGGCGAGGTCGACGACATCGGCCAGCCCGCCGCGGTGCGCGGCATCGTGCGGGCCGCGCCCAATGCCGAGGTGTACGAAGCCAGTTTGGTGGCAGGGCATTTCGGGCTCGTCGCCGGCTCGATCGCGACCAACCACACCTGGCCGATGGTGCGCGAGTGGATCGCGTGGATGGAAGGCAACGGCACCCTGCCCGAGCAGATCGTCCCGATGCAGGAGCACGTCCCGAGCAACGCGCCACGCACCGCGGCCACCCGGGTGGTGCACACCGCGGCCACCCTGGCCGAGGCGGGCGCGGGCGTCGGCAAGGCGCTGGAAGGCATCGCCAGCAATACGATTCGCGGTTCGGTCGAGATGGCCGGCGAGGCGGCGCGCGCCCTGCCGCGGCTGACCCGGCTCGGGATGATCCAGCCGCACACCCGGATCTCGCTCGGCAAGCTGCTCGGTGAGCACGCCAAGCGGGCGCCGCAGAAGGATCTGTTCCTCTTCGACGACCGGGTGCACACCAATGCTGCCGTCGAGGTCCGCATCGACAATGTCGTGCGCGGGCTGATCTCCGTCGGCATCCGGCCCGCCAACCGGGTCGGCGTCGTCATGGAGACCAGGCCGAGTGCGCTGGCCGCCGTCGCCGCGCTCTCGCGCCTCGGCGCCGTCGCGGTGCTACTCGCGCCCGGCGCCGAACTCGACCGGGCCATGGAGCTGACCGGTGTGCAGACGCTGATCACCGACCCGGAGAACCTGCGCACCGCCACCGGGACCGGCGCGCGCGTGCTGGTACTCGGCGGCGGTGGCACCAGGCAGCTGCTGGTGCCGACCGGCGATCGGGTGATCGACCTCGAGCAGATCGATCCGTCGCGGGTGCGGGTGCCTGCCTGGTACCGCCCGAACCCCGGTCTGGCGCGCGAGCTCGCGTTCATCCTCGTCATCGGCACCGGTGACCGGCTCGAGGCCAAGTACATCACCAACCACCGGTGGGCGCTGTCGGCGTTCGGCACCGCGAGCGCGGCCGACCTGGACCGTCGCGACACCGTGTACTGCCTTGCGCCGCTGCATCATTCGTCGGGTCTGCTGGTGAGCCTCGGTGGGGCGATCGCCGGTGGCAGCCGGATCGCGCTGGCCAGGCCGATGGACATGGAGCCGGGCCGCTTCGCCGAGGAGGTGCACCGCTACGGGGTCACCGTCGTCACCTACACCTGGACGATGCTGCGCGACCTGCTCGACGCGCAGGTCTTCCCGGCGGGCCACAACCATCCGATCCGGCTGTTCATCGGCTCCGGCATGCCCGCCGGGCTGTGGCGGCGCACCCTCGAACAGTTCACCCCGGCCAGGGTGCTCGAGTTCTACGCCTCGATCGACGGTGACGTGGTGCTGGCCAATGTGCCCGGCGCCAAGATCGGCTCCAAGGGCAGGCCGGTGCCGGGCACCGCGCAGGTCGAGCTGGTCGCCTACGACCCGGTCACCGAGGAAATCCGCGTCGGCGACGACGGCTTCGCGCGGCGCTGCGCCGACAACGAGCCGGGCCTGCTGCTCGGCAAGTCGGTAGACGGCGGTGACCTGTCCGACGGCGGGCTGCGCGGCGTCTTCCGGGCCGGCGACGCCTGGTGGCCGACGGAGAACCTGTTCCGCCGCGACAGCGACGGCGACTACTGGTTGGTCGACCGCCGCGACACGGTGATCCGCACCGCCCGCGGACCGGTGTTCACCCAGCCGATCGTGGACGTGCTCAACGACATCACCCCCGTCGACATGGAGGTCGCGTACGGGCTGAAGACCCCCTCGGGCATCCTGGCCGCCGCCGCGCTGAGTGTGCGCAAGGCCTTCAAGATCGAGCCGGGCGATGTCACCGAGGCGATGCGGGCACTGGCCCGCGATCAGCGGCCCGATCTGGTCTACGTCGTCGACGAGATCCCGCGCAGCACCAGCTTCCGGCCCTCCGCCACGGCGGTCCAGGCGGCCGGGCTGCCCAAGGCGGGTCCGAACACCTGGATCTACAACCGGGAGACCGACGCCTACGAAGTGCTCACCGACATCGCGGCCGCCGCGTTGTTCGGCGGTCACTGAGGGGCGAGTGGGGGTGGGCGGCGGCCGGCAGCCGCGCCTGCCGGCGTGACCAGCTCACCCCCGTGGCCGGACTTCAACGCGGGTGGCCTGCCGATTTCGGCCCCGGCCCACCGCCACGCGCCGGTTCCCGCGCCGTCTGTCGCCGCACCGCAGGAATGCGCCCTGTTCCAGCTCCCGCCCTTGCTGTCGAGGGTCGCCGTCCGAGCCGACCAGCCGTTTCTCATCGCGCCCAGCGGACCCGACACAGGCCGCTGCTCGCGGTCGGTCGGGCGAGTGATCGCTGGTCGTGGGGTAGATTGCCCGCGGCACTGATCGGCGACCCGCGTTGCGCCGCGGGCGGACTCGGAGGTTCGGTTGTGATCAGCTCACGGACGAGGGCCGCTTCGATACGGCTGCTGGCGCCGGTGGCCGCCGCGCTGGTGGTCTCCGGCGCCATCGTTGCGCCCGCTGTCGCCGAGACCGGGCCCGCTGGGCTCGATTTTTATTCGCCCGCACCGGAATTGGTGCCGGGCGAGCACGGTTCGGTGATCTGGACGCGTCCCTTGACTGCCGATCCCGCGCTGCCGGGCGCGCGAAACTACCTGGTGCTGTACCGGTCGGTGGATATGCAGGGACGTCCCGTCGCGGTCTCGGGCCCGCTCGCCGTGCCCGAGGGCGAACCGCCCGCCGGTGGCTGGCCGCTGATCTCGTGGGCGCACGGCACCACCGGCACCGCCGATGTGTGCGCGCCCTCGCGCGACACCACCGCGGCATTTCCCGCGCACGACTACACCTCGCTGGCTCGGGAGACGCAGGCGAGATGGGTCGCCGCCGGATACGCGGTGGCGCAGACCGACTATCAGGGACTGGGTACGCCGGGACCGCACGGCTATCTGATCGGTGAGGCCGAGCAGCGCGCCGTCGCCGACATGGCAACGGCGGCACGCGCTGTCGCGCCCGAGATCGGCACGTGGTGGGTCGCGATGGGCCACTCCCAGGGTGGGCAGGCCGCGGTGTACGCCAATGCGCGCTCGCAGGATTGGGCGCCGGGCATGCGGTTGCTCGGCTCGGTCGCGATGGCACCTGCCTCGCATCTGGGTCCGGTCGTGCGCGGGCTGGCCTTGATCGGCCGGGCCGGTGGCGCGCCGGGGATCGTCCCGTCCGGATCGGTGGCGTTCCTGCCGCTGTTCGTGCGTGGCGCCGAGACCATCGCCCCGATCGATCCCGCGAAGTTCCTTGCGCCACAAGCTTTGTCGATGCTCGCCCAGGCCGACGACCGGTGCATCGGTCAGCTGCGTGCCACCGATTCCTGGGGCGGACTCGATCCCGGCACCGTATTCACCACCAACCCTGAGGTCGGCGCGCTCGCCGACGTCCTCGACGCCAACGACCCGACCTCGCTACCGCTGACCACGCCACTGCTGGTGCAGCAGGGCACCGCGGACACCGTGGTGCTGCCGATAGCCACCGATGCCATGGTCGCCCAGCAGCGGTCGGCGGGCGAACCGGTGGAGTACCGCACGTACCCCGGCGTCGACCATCGTGACCTGCTCGCCGCGGGCTACGACGACGCCCTGTCGTGGGTGAACGCGCGCTTCGGGCGCTGACCGCCCGGGAGCGCTACACCTGGTATTCGGTGACCGCGTCGATCACGCGGCTCAGCTGCGCGTCGCTCAACAGCGGCCACAGCGGCAGCCGCACGATCGTCGCGGAGAAGTTCGCCGACCGGGTGCACGGCACCGGCGTGCGGCCGTACTTCAGGCCCGCCGGGCTCGAATCCAGCGGGATGTAGTGGAACGGCGCCACGATCCCGCGTTCGGCGAGATGAGCGATGATCCCGTCGCGGCTCTCCTCGGTCGGCATCCGCAGGTAGAACAGATGCGCGGTGTGGCCGCGGTCGGCGGGCACCGTCATCGGGCGGACATCGTTGCGGGCGGCCCAGTCCGGCAGCGCGGCCGCGTAGGTGTCCCACACGCGGTGGCGGTGCCGCTGGATGGTGTCGAACTCGGCCAGCTGCGCGTCCAGCACCGCCGCGTTCAGCTCGCTGGGCAGGTAGCTCGAGCCGATGTCCTGCCAGGAGTACTTGTCGACCTGGCCGCGCAGGAAACGGGCACGGTCGGTGCCCTTCTCCCGCATGATCTCCGCGCGGCCCATCAGGATCTCATCCGAGAGCAGCAGCGCGCCGCCCTCGCCGCAGTGCACGTTCTTGGTGTCGTGGAAGCTCTGCGTGCCCAGGGCGCCGATGGTGCCCAGCTGCCTGCCGCGCCACGTGCCGCCGAGGCCGTGCGCGTTGTCCTCGATGATCGCCACTCCGTGTTGCGCGGCCAGCGCGAGCAACGGCTCCATGTCGGCGGCGACACCGCCGTAGTGCATGACCACGATCGCCTTGGTGCGGTCGGTGATCGCTTCCGCCGCGGCCGCCGGATCGATATTGCCGGTCGTCTCATCGATATCGACGAACACACAGGTCGAACCGCGCAGCGCCATCGCGGTCGCCGCCGAGGTGAACGCGAAGCTCGGGACGATCACCTCGTCCTCGGGGCCCAGCTCGAGCAGCAGCGCGCCCAGCTCCAGCGCGTGCGTGCACGACGTGGTGAGCAGCGCGTGCCCGGCGCCGGTGATGGCCTTGATCTTGGCCGTCGCAGACTTGGTGAACTGACCGTCGCCGTGACTGTGATCGGAATCGAGCACGGTCAGCAGATTGGCGCGTTCAGCGGCAGCGCGGAACGGCCTGCTGAAGATGATCCGGTCGCTCACTCGTGGTGACCCTTCTCCGTCGCGGCTGCCGGTACCGCGGCGTCGACTCGATGGATCACGGCCGGCGCATGCATCGTATCCGGGCGCGGTGTCGGGGTTTCGACGGTCAGGTACAGCGGCTTGCCGACCAGGATATGCAGGGCCACACCGAGATACTCCGCGATCAGGCCCAGCGAGAACAACGTCGCCCCCGAGCACAGCAGCAGCACGACGATGATCGACGCCCAGCCCTCGGGATCGTGATTGTCCTGGGTCAGCGCCTGCACGATGACCACGCCGGCCATGATCACGCCCGCCAGCGCCAGCGTCACCCCGAGCATGCTCACCAGACGCAGACCACGAGTACCGCTGCACAGCACCATCTTCCAGAACAGCGAGAACAGGCGGCGATAGTTGTAGCCGGACTCCTCGCGGCCCTCGGCGCGCAACACCACCGGCACCTGAACGGCATTGCCGACCACCCAGGTCAGCGCCACATCCAGATACACGCCGTTGGCCGCGACCTCGGCCAGTTGACGGCCGATATCACCGCGGATCAGCCGGAAGCTCTCGAACCGCGTCGAATCCGGGAACGCGAACACCGTCGCCAGCACGATCTTCGAGCCGCGCGAGGTGATGTTGCGCAGGAAACCGTGCGGTCGGGTATTGGTCGGCTTCGAATAGACCAGATCCGCGCGCGAGGCCAGCGCCGCGTCGAGGAAATCGGCGATGAACGCCGGGTCGTGCTGACCGTCCTCGTCCATCGTGACGATCCAGTCGCCGCGCGCCGCCGCCATTCCCGCGATCGTCGCCGCGTCCTGACCGAAATTGCGGCTCAACCACACCGGGCGAACCTGCGGATAGGCACCTGCCAGTTCTTGCAGCACCACATCCGAACGGTCGGGACCGTTGTCGTGCACGAGGATGATCTCCTCGACCGCGAACCGGGCGCCGCCGGTCGAGGTGGACGGGCCGGTCAGCCGATCCAGCTCGGCGACCAGCGCCGCGATCGTCTCCTCGCCGCGATACACCGGGACGACCACCGACACCGAATGCACCGGGCTCGACCCGTCGCGGACGAGCGCACCGGCACGCAGGACTGCGGCGGGTCGGGACGAATGTGCGGAAGGAATCGGCATCGTCGACTTTCGGTGTATGAGGGCGAGCGCGTGGAGAAACCCAACAGTGAGCGCACTTTAACATCGGAATATGGCGGCCCGTGGCGCTGCTCGGCCGCCTGCCGCGGGTCCGCGGCGGATGTGGGCGTGCGGCGGTGCCGATGTGGGCGCTTGCCTGTAGGGTCTGGTCCTCGTGGTGGAAAGTAGAACCCCTCCCCGTCGTGCCGTGTACCTGTGGGGCTTGATCACCTCCCTAGGAGTGATCGCGGGCTACGGCGCGGTTCTGCTGGCCAACGCCCGGCACTTCTACACCGACGACACCGAATCCCAGTACGTCCCGCTGTGGGTGATGCTCGGCAGGCGGCTGCGCGACGGTGATCTGCCGGTGATGGTGCCCGAGCACTGGATGGCCGGAAACTACTCGATCGAAGAAGCGGGACTGCTGAATCCGCCGCAGCTGCTGATCGATCTGATCGCGCCGTCGGTCGGCAATCTCGTGCTGTACGCGACCGTGGTGAAGCTGATCTTCGCGATCATCCTCGGCCTCGGCGTCTACCGGATCTGCCTGGCCTACGGCTCGAAGGTGCAGTGGGCCGCGCTGGCGGGCGTGTCGATCCCCTTCACCGGCTGGCTGCTGTTCTTCGACGAGGCCAGCTGGATGACCGCGTTCACCGGCACCGCGTGGATGGTGCAAGCGTGGGCGTCGGGGGTGCGCTACGCGCGCGGCCGCGGCGGGCCGATCCCGGTGTTCGTCTACCTGTACCTGGCGATCTCGGTGCAGTACATCTTCCCCGCGGTCGAGGCCGGTCTGATGATCGGCGCGGTCGCGGTCGGCGAGCTGATCTACCAGAAGACCTGGCGGCCTTCGCTGAAACTGCTGCTGGTCTCGGGTCTGGCCGCGCTGGCCGGGCTGGCGACCTATCTGCCCAGCATGCTGTCGGCCAAGGTGACCTGGCGCGGCACCGCCCAGATCAACAACGACCAGTTCCTCACCGTGCCGTGGTCGGAATCGCTGAACGCGAGCCTGCCCTCGACGCTGCCCGCGTTCACCTCGTGGTGGGGCTATGTGCAGCCGCTGCCGGTGGTCTACATCGCCTGGTTCCTGATCCCGGCGCTGGCGTTCATCGACTGGGGTAAGGCGCGCGACGCCTGGCGCGAGCTCAGCGGGATCGCGCTGTTCGCGATCGCCGCGCTCATGTGGACCGCCGGTCCCGGCACGATCGGACCGCTGCGCTGGCCCGCCCGCGTGCTGCCGATGGTGGCGCTGGGTCTGCTGCTGCTGGTGTGCGTGCTGCTCGGCCGGTTCGCGACGTTCAAGGATTGGCGTTCGCGTGGCATCGCCGCCGCGGTGCTGATCGGGCTGCTGTGGGTGCGGTCGTTCTCGGCCGATCCGCACAACTGGGTGGTGCACGTGGTGGCCGCGCTGATCCTCGCCGCGCTCGGCGCCGGGGTGGTGTGGCTCGCGGTGAACAAGGGCACCTCGAGCGCGGTCGCGCTGGCGATCGTGGCGGTGTTCCCGATCGCGTACTTCCAGGTCGACCGCGCGCAACCGACGCCGATGAGCTGGAACCTGCCCAGCGACCGCGCCGCGGCCATGGCGGCGTTCCCCGACTTCGCGGGCACGACCCTGCAACTGGGTGATCGCGCGCTGATCCAGCCGGGGGAGCGCACCCTCGACGGCGCGTACGGCTCGCTGGTGTTCGGCAACTACGCCAAGGATCTCGAGCTCACCTACGTCAGCGGGTACACCCCGAACGGGCACTACTGGTTCGGCGACATGCTCTGCATGCGCTGGGACACCAGCGTCTGCCCCGACGCCTACCGGCGCGCGTTCGCGGTCGAACCGTCCACCGGCAAGACGATCGTCGACCTGATGAACGTCGACCGCGTCGTACTCCAGCGCGCGCTCTACCCGGACGCCCGCAACCAGGAGGCGCCCAGCGGCTGGAAGTGGGTCGACTACCCCGGCCACGAGAAGTACATCGCGGTGCTCGAACGCGAGAACGGCCTGATCTCCACCCGCAACGGCCGCATCTCGGCGGTCGAGGGCGGTACCGCGGTCTCGGTGTCGGAAACCGACACCACCAGCCGGGTCAGGGTCAGCTCCGAGAACGGCGGCCGCGTGGTGTTCGCGCGCCTCGGCTGGCCGGGCTACCGGGTCAGCATCGACGGCAAGGACGTGCCGTTCACGGTCGTCGCCAAGAGCTTCGTCGCGGTCGACATCCCCGCGGGCACCCGCGACGGCGACCTCGAACTGACCTGGCGCCCGCCGGGCTGGAAGATCGGCGGCGCCGCGATCGGCCTCGGCCTGCTCGGCCTCGCGCTGATGCAGC
>NZ_JBHXMY010000128.1:0-6293 GCF_042720195.1 Nocardia sp. NPDC058497
GCCCGGTGTCACATCACCTGTGCCGGTTCATTTCCTGGGCCTCGGGCGGTCATCGCCACGGCACCCATTCGCTGCTGTTCGTGGTGGCCGCGGTCGCCGCCACCTGGGCCGGGGAGCACTACCTCGGCAGGCCGTTCACGCTGAGCCTGGTGTTCTTCCTGCTCGCGCTGGGGGTGCGGTCGCTGCATCTGTGTCCGCGGGGTAAGAGCGTGCGGACCTACGGGACGGTCATCGTGCTGGCGACGGCGGGCACCTTCGCCGTCGACCACTGGATTGTCGACCGGCCCGCGTGGCTGCCGATCTGTGTGGGGCTGGGGTGCCTGGCGCACCTGCTGGGTGACTGCCTCACCGAGCGGGGTTGCCGGCTGCTGTGGCCGTTCCCGCTGCGGACCAGGGTGCCGTTGATCGAGCGGACCGGGAACCGGGTCGAAACCTGGGTCATCTCTCCGCTTTTCGTGCTCGGCACGATGGGTGCGCTCTGGTACGCGATCATGCATCGGCCGTAATCGGCGATCGTTCGTGAGGACGGCGGGCCCTCCCCCGCCGTCCTTGTTTCTTTTTCCGAAGTTCGATCTAGTGATTTATATGGTTAGATGCGCATATCGCAGTAGCGCCATGTTAATTGTGACTGGTAACGAAAGCGAGCGGGAGACTCCATCCATCGTCCCGAAGCTGCCCCACGCCCAGCACCTTTCAGTGCACAGTTGTACTCTCAGCCTCGTGACCGAGCAGCTCCCCCAATCCCAGGCCGAAGTACAGGCGCTCACGCGGCTGGCAGGCGACGAGTTCGTCGGCGCCGTCGACGGGATCGCGGCCATCCACCGCGCCATCTCCGACCGGGTGTTCGCGGCCGTGCGGGTGGGCGTCGGCCCGGCCGCCGATCCGGTGAAGCTCGTGCACGACGCGATCACCGACGGCGTGTACGCGGTGGTCGGCGGGACCGGGTTCGTGGTGGGCGAGATCGCGAGCGCGGTCCAGGTTCCTGGTGTCACCGCACCGTCGCGCACCGTGTGGGGCGCGGGCATCCTGGCCGCGGTGCAGGGGCTGATCGGCGACGCGCTCGAGGACGAGGCACCGATCCTGTCCTCCCCCATGACCTTTCGCGTCGACGGCGTGCCGGTACCGCCCGAACAACTGGCAGCCCATTTCGCCGTGCCGACGACCCGGCTGGTCGTGCACCTGCACGGGCTGGTGGAGACCGAGCACGCGTGGCGCCTCGGCGGGCGCCCCACCTACGGCGAACGGCTGGAAGACGAACTCGGCTACACCCCGGTCTTCGTGCGGTACAACTCGGGCCTGCACATCTCCGAGAACGCGGCACAGCTCAGCGCCCTGCTGGCACGGCTGGTGGCGGCCTGGCCGCTGCCGGTGCACGAGATCTGCCTGATCGGCCATTCGATGGGCGGGCTGGTCGCGCGCAGTGCGTGCCATCAGGCCGACGAGGCGGGCGAGCAGTGGGTGCGCGCGGTCCGGCAGGTGGTGTGCCTCGGCTCCCCGCACCTGGGCGCACCGCTGGAGCAGCTCGCCCACTACGCCGCGGCCGCGTTCGATCTGCTGCCCGAGACCCGTCCGCTGGGCACGCTGCTGCGCAGGCGCAGCGCGGGCATCCGGGATCTGCGCCACGGTTCCCTGGTCGACGAGGACTGGCGCGATCTGGACGTCGACACCCTGCGCGCGCGAGCGGTGCGTGAGGTGCCGTTGATCGCCGGCGCCGAGCACTACTTCGTCACCGCGACGTTCACCCGCAGCCCGAAGCATCCGCTCGGCCTGATCGTGGGCGACGGCATGGTGCTGACCGGCAGCGGGTCTGGTCGCGGCCGGGCCCGCCGGATCGGCTTCGACGGCGTCAACAGCCTGCATGTGCCCGAGGCGAACCATTTCAGCCTGCTCAATCACGACGCGGTCTACGCGGCATTGCACAGCTGGCTGTCGAGCACCCCACGCAAGGCAGTCCGGGTGGATACGCTGTGGCCATGACTCTCGACCACGGCGACCCCGGCGACGCACCCTCCATCCCGCTGCCGACCGCTCCCCTGGCCAACGAGGCCCGCCCCTCGGCGGCCGAGGAGGCCAGAACGATTGCGGCGGCCACGAATACGGGCACCCTGGCCAGCCTGACGGCAGACGGGGCGCCGTGGGCGTCGTTCATCACCTACGGACTGCTCGACGGCGCGCCGGTGCTGAGCGTCTCGCGACTGGCCGAGCACGGCCGCAATCTGGCCGCCGATCCGCGCGCCAGCATCGCCATCGTGACACCGGACATCCCGGCCGATCCGCTGGCGGGCACCCGGATCACCCTGGCGGGCGTGGTGGAGCAGCCGGTGGGCGCCGAGGCCGAGGCAGCACGCGCCGCGCACCTGGCCGCGATCCCCGCCGCGAAGTACTACATCGACTACAGCGATTTCACGCTGTGGATCCTGCGGGTGCAGCGGGTGCGCTGGGTCGGCGGATACGGGCGGATGGATTCGGCCTCGGCGCAGGAGTACCTGAACGCCCAGCCGGATCCGATCATGCCGCACGCCGCGCCGGGCATCGCGCACCTCAACGCCGACCACGCCGACGCGCTGCTGGCGATGGCGCAGCGGCTCGGCGGATTCCCCGACGCGACCACCGCCTCCTGCGAGCGCGCCGACCGCTACGGGCTGGAACTGCGGGTCGAGACGCCGCGCGGGGTGGCTCGTACCCGGGTCGGCTACTCCGAACCGCTGTCGGAGATCTCCGAATTGCGGTCGGCGACGGTCGAACTGGCGCGCCGGGCCCGCGCGGCGGGCTGATCCGCGCGGACGGCCTGCCGGGCCGAGCGGATCAGGTCCAGAGCGCGGCGACGAGCACGTTGACGATCGCGAGGCCGCCCGCGACGTCGGTCATCCAGTCGATCTGCTTGCCGCGCTTGGCGTCGGCCCTGCCCATCTCGGCGAGCGCGACCACGATCACCGAGATCGCCAGCTTCACCGCCAGCTTGACGTGGTCCGGGTCTTTGCCGAGCGAATCGACACCCGAGGCCAGCCCGGCCAGGATCACACCGGTGACCAGCTGCGCACGCGCGCCCCAGACCATCAGCTCCGACACGACAGGACGCGAGGCGGCGAAGCCACCGACCACGGCGGCCATCCCGAGCAGGTGGGTGACAACCACCAGGTTGTAAACGAATTCCATGAATGCCGAGCGTAGTTCACACGAAAGCGGCCGATGCCCGAAGGCACCGGCCGTTCTCAGACGAACTTTCCCGTGGCGTCAGAGTGCCTGCTGTTCCAGCACCTGCGAATCCTTGCGGACGCCGAAGGCCGTGATGATCTCCATGATGCCGATGACGATCAGGAAGATGCCGACCACCAGGGTGAGGGTCGTCAGCGAGCTGATCGGCCACACGATCAGGACGACACCGGCGATGGCGCTGATGATGCCGTAGAAGATCTGCCAGCCGCGGCCGGGGACGCCCTTCTCCGAGAGGGCGGCGAACAGGATCGCGATGCCACGAAACAGCCAGCTGATGCCGATGAACAGGCCGAGCAGCACGATCGAGGCGAAATCGTCGCGGAAGCAGAAGACACCGATGATCAGCGACAGCACACCGCTGATGAAGGACAGCACCCGGAAGCTGGTGCTCGGCAGGTGGGTGAAGGCGGCGATCAACTGGAAGATGCCGCTGACAACCATGTAGATACCGAACAGAATGCCCGCCACGAGCAGCGAGGGACCGGGCCACACGAGCACGATGATGCCGAGGACCACCGCGAGGAGGCCGGTGACCAGGATTGTTTGCCAGGTTTTCTTGGCAAGAGCCGCAAACGGGCTCTCCAGCACGGTATTTGTCGTCATGACGAGATGTTATGCCCGGCTGCTCTGGTTTTCCGGACATTAGCTGGGGCCGTGATCGTGTCGCGACCGCGGGCAACGCGCTGAGCGGGGGTGGCGTGACAGCCACCACGTCCTTGCCCACGCGAACGTTTGACGTCCCCTGCTCCCGGGTAGGTCATGGAAGTGTCGGTTGTACTCGTGCTGCAAGCTCGGGGCCTCGGTGATCTCCTCGCCGCGGTCCCGGCTCTGCGTGCTCTGCGCCGGGCCGAACCACGCAGCAAGATCGTGCTGGCGGCGCCGCATCGATTGGAGCAGATCGTCGATCTGATCTCCTCGGTCGATGAACTGGTGCCCACCGCCGATCCGGCCGCACTGATCTGGGACGGGCCCGCGCCCGAGCTGGCGGTGAACCTGCACGGCGCGGACGGCGCGAGCGCGCGAGCGCTGGCCGATACCGGCGCCGACCGGATCATCGGCCACCGCTCCCCCGCACTGCCCAAGCTCGCGGGTCCCCGCTGGGATCCGGAGGCGCACGTGGTGGATCGGTGGTGCCGGCTGCTGGAGTCGGCCGACATCGTGGCCGATCGCCGCAATCTCGGGCTGGTGCCGCCGGTGGCGTCGCTGAGCCGCCGGGACTGCGTCGTCGTGCACATCGGCGCGGGCGCCCCCGCCCGGCGGTGGCCGCCGGAGCGGTTCGCGGCCGTCGTGCGACATCTGCTGGTGCTCGGCCGGGACGTGGTGCTCACCGGCGACCCGTTCGAACGCGAGATCGCCGTGCAGGTGGCCGCGCAGGCGGGCCTGCCCGACGACCGGGTACTGGCGGGCAGGCAGAACCTCACCGACCTGGCCGCCACCGTCGCCGAAGCCTCCCTGGTGATCAGCGGTGATACCGGTGTCGCGCATCTGGCGACCGCCTTCGGCACCCGCACCGTGCTGCTGTTCGGGCCGACGCCGCCGCGCCGGGGCGGGCCGCCCGCCCACCTGCTCGGCAGGCACGCGGTGTTGTGGGCGGGACAGGTGGGCGATCCCGAGGGCCGCTCGCCGGACCCGGGCCTGCTGCGCATCGGCGTGCCCGAGGTGGTGGCCGCCGTGGACGCGCAGCTGGACAAGCAGGACTGGGCGGACTCGACCCGCTCGCGTTATCGCCGGGTGGGCTGAGCCGGGGCGACCGCTTCGCGCAGCGCGGCCACGTGGGCGGCCAGCGCACTGGGCCAGAACTGCTCGAGATAGTCGCGGGCGTCGCTGAGGCCGCGGGGGTCGAGGGAGTAGAGGTGGCGGTTGCCGTCGCGGCGCATGCTCACCAGATGCGCTTCGCGGAGCACGCGCAGGTGCTGCGAGGCCGCCGAGCTGGTGATACCGGTGGCCGCGGCCAGGTCGGCGACCGAGCGTGGGCCCTGCGGTAACGACTCGAAGATCGCGCGCCGGGTGGGGTCGGACAGGGCCGTAATGGCCCGAACTCCGTTAGTGTCCACTGAATCAGTGTCCTCCGGATGGGGATATTCGGCAACGATCTTGCGACCTGGGCATTCCTCCCGGTCGATCCTCGGAAACTCCCGTTTTGTTATGCTGTCGTTATAGATCAACTGGGGTTATAGCCAGGCGTGATGGCAGCCACATCAGTCGCCGTCGACATCACGGTTTCGCTACGTTCGAAACATGTTCGTGACCAACCCGTTATCCGCTCGAGTCTCCGATGCCCTCGCCGGCCGTGGGCGAGGCGTTATCGCGGGTGCGGTGGCTTTGTCCGCACTCGTGGGAACCTCCGCCGCCGCCTTCGGTGGGCCCGAGACCCCGACTTCCGACACCAGCATCACCGCGGGCGCCACCCAGGCCATCACCGCGGGCCAGTCACCGTACCGTTTCGTCGCCTACACCCCCGCCGAGGCCCAGGGCCCGCAGGGCGAGGCCCCCGCGTCGGCCCCGATCGCGTGGGAAGAGCACCGCGAAGCGGTCGCCCTCGCGCTGCCCGAGCTGCCGCCGCTGCCGGTCATCGCCCCGCCCCCGCCGCCGCCGCGCCCGCAGACCGTCCGCCCGGTCAACGGCAGGCTGACCTCCTACTACGGCGCCCGCTGGGGCGAGTCGCACAACGGCATCGACTTCGGTGACCCGATCGGCGCGCCCGTCTTCGCCGTCACCGACGGTACCGTGATCGAGACCGGTCCGGCTTCCGGCTTCGGTCTGTGGGTCCGGGTCCAGCAGGACGACGGCACCATCGGTGTGTTCGGCCACGTCAACGAGATCCTGGTGCAGGTCGGTCAGCACGTGAACGCCGGTGACGTCATCGCCACCGTCGGCAACCGCGGCCAGTCCACCGGCCCCCACCTGCACTACGAGGTGCACGTGCCGGACGGCTCCCTCTACGGCGCCCCGATCGACCCGCACCCGTGGCTCGCCGCCCGCGGCGGGGCCCCCGGGGTGGCCCCCGCCGGTCTCTTATACACAAAAGAACCTGCCGACCAAAAAAGAGGGGTTTTTAACGGTGGGGGCCGGGTCGA
>NZ_JBHXMY010000128.1:6303-8341 GCF_042720195.1 Nocardia sp. NPDC058497
AACCGCGGCCAGTCCACCGGCCCCCACTTTAACTACGTGTTGCAGGTGCCGGCCGGCTCACTCTACGGCGCCCCGATCGCCCCGCACCCGGGGCTCGCCGCCCGCGGCGTCGACGCCGGTGTCGCCCAGGACTGATCCGCACTACAGACTGATCCGCGCCGTGTGCGCGATCAGGAAATCCCGAAGCCGCGCGACCGCGAGCGTCGGCCCATGGTCTCCCGAGACCAGGCCGATCTCGCGGTCGCGTTCGCCATCGATGGGCACGACCGCCAGATCGGGATGCGGTATCTCCGCGGCGGGCAGCAGCGCGACGCCGAGACCGAGCGCGACCAGTTCGCGCAGGGTCTCGAATTCGGTGATCTCGAACAGCACCCGGGGCATGAAACCCGCAGCGGCGCACCAGGAATCGAGCAGGGATCGCAGCTGATAGCTGGGCGGGTTCGCGATGAAGGCCGCGTCGGCCAGCTCGGCGAGGTCGACCTTGGCACGGCCTGCCAGCGGGTGCGTGCGCGCCACATGCAAGTCGATGCGCTGCCTGCCGAGCGGCACCGTCGGCAGATCGGCGGGCGGCGGGATCATCACCGCCAGATCGAGCCGGCCGTCACGGACCTGCTCGGCCAGCGCCTCGCCGTGCGCCTGCACCAGGTGCAGCCGGATCCTCGGCGCCCTGGTGTGGAACTGCGCCAGCAGCGTCGGAATGCTCACCGGGCCCAGGGTGAGCGGAAAGCCGAAGCGGACAAGGCCGCTGTCGGGATCGGCGTCGGCGCGCACCCGGCGCACGGCGTCGTCGAGAGCGCGCACCAGGCCACGGGTGTTTTCGTAGAGTTCGCGTCCCTGCGGGGTGAGCGTCACGCCGCGCCCGACCGGCTGGAACAGGGCCACTCCCAGCGTCTGCTCCATCGTCTTGATCCGGCGACTCAGCGAGGACTGGGGCACCCCGAGCCGCTGCGCCGCCCTGGTGAAGTGCCCTGCGTCGGCCGCCGCGTCGAAGGCCGCCAGCAGCGGTGCCAGGGCCTGCGCTCCCCCGTCGCCTGAATCATCCATATTCGGATCATATCTTCGACGATTCCGCATTGGACGGATCACTCCCCTCGGCGTGACGATGGCGATACACAGCTCACGGGAGGTTCGACGATGACCGAGACGACACCCATCCACCCCGAATCCGCCGGTGGCGACGACGTTCTCGACGCCGTGCTGATCGGCGGCGGCATCATGTCCGCCACGCTCGGCGCACTGCTCAGCACGCTCGCGCCGGACTGGTCGATCGCCCTGTTCGAACGGCTCGGCGAACCGGCCGCCGAGAGCAGTCATCCCTGGAACAACGCGGGCACCGGGCATTCGGGGCTGTGCGAGCTCAACTACATGCCCGATCCGCGCGACGGTGGCAAGGCGGCCGGGATCGCCGAACAGTTCCAGCTCTCGCGGCGGTTCTGGTCGGCGCTGGCCCGCCGCGGCGAGCTCGACCCCACGACCTTCGTCACGGCGACCCCGCACGTGACGGTGGTGTTCGGCGACCGCGACATCGCCTATCTGCGGCAGCGGTACGCGACACTGCGCGACCAGCCCGCGTTCGCCGGCATGGAGTACAGCGAGGATCGCGCCGTCATCGCCGAGTGGGCGCCACTGCTCGTGCGCGGGCGCGCCGACGGCGAGGCGATGGCGGCCACCCGGCACACCGCGGGCACCGATATCGACTTCGGTGCGCTGACCAGGTCGCTGCTGTCGACGATGAGCGCGGCGGGCAACGCGGTCCGGCTGCATCGCGAGATCACCGGACTCACCCGGGGCAAGGACGGGCTCTGGACCGTGCGCGGACGAGACCTGGACAGCGGCAGGCGTTTTCGGGTGCGCACGCGGTTCGTGTTCGTCGGGGCGGGCGGCTACGCGTTGCGGCTGCTGCAGCGGGCCGGGTTGCCGGAGGTGCGTGGCTACGGCGTGTTCCCGCTCGGGGCGCACGTGAAGGGCGCCGCCAAAACCGCATTGGTGGGCCAGCCCCACCCCGAGGGGGACATCCCCGGCCCCCCCCGCGCCGCGC
>NZ_JBHXMY010000128.1:8351-12713 GCF_042720195.1 Nocardia sp. NPDC058497
GCGGCGGGGGGGGTGTGCGGGGGGGCGGTGTCTCGGCGGACACCCGCCGCCCCGCCCGCGACGCCCCCCCCGACAATCCCGATGTGGTCGCCGAGCACCACGCGAAGGTCTACAGCCAGGCCGCCCTCGGCGCGCCGCCGATGTCGGTGCCGCACCTGGACCGTCGCGAGGTCGACGGCAGCGCCTCGTTGCTGTTCGGCCCCTACGCCACCTTCAGCACGCGGCTGCTGCGCCACGGCAAGCTGACCGACCTGTTCACCACGCTGCGACCGCACAACATCGTGCCGCTGGTGGCCGCCGGGCTGCGGAATCTCGATCTGGTGCGCTTCCTGATCGGCGAACTGCTGGCGTCGCGGCGCCGGAAGTTCGCGCAGCTCCAGCGCTTCTATCCCACCGCGGATCCCGGCGACTGGGAGCTGATCCAGGCCGGGCAGCGCGCCCAGCTGGTCAAACCCGATCGCCGGCGCGGCGGTGTGCTCGAATTCGGCACCGAACTGGTGACCGGCGCCGACGGCACCGTCGCCGGGCTGCTCGGCGCCTCGCCGGGCGCCTCGATCGCGCCGTCGATCATGCGCGATCTGCTGGAGCGCTGCTTCCCCGAACGGCGCTACGAGTGGTCGCGGCTGCTGGCGGAACTGCTGCCGGAGGCGGCGCCGGTCAGCGCGGCACGTTGACCAGGGCCCCGATCAGGCGGTGGCTGCGGGCGGTCATCTCGCCCGCCGTCTGCTCGGGGTGCCGCAGCCACCACAGGACCAGCGAGGTCACCGACCCCATCCAGGCGTCGGTGAGGGCTGACAGGTCGTCGGGATCGGTGAGAAGTGCGCCGAGCGCATCGGCGACGCCACGGGCCGCCTGGGCGGCGATGCGACGGCGGGCCGCGCGCACGGCATCGGCTGCGAGGCCCTCGTCGGGATGAGAGCGGTCGAAGACGACGGTCCAATCGTGTGGCCGCGGGGCGAGCGCGACGAAGAGCGCGTCGAAGGTTCGTTCGACCCCGCCCAGACCGCTCGCCCCAGCGCCGGCCGTTTCGAACGCGTCGTAGATGACGGTGGCGGCGCGCTCGACACAGGCGATGTAGAGCCCGTCCTTGGACTGGAAATAGGTGTAGACCAGCGGCTTGGACACTCCGGCCCGGCGCGCGACATCGGCAGGCGACAGGCCTGCGTAGCCGACCCGCCCGATCTCGGCGACCGCCGCGTCGAGGATCTGCTGCTCACGCTCGGGGCGTGGGACACCTTTGGTTCCAGCTGTGCTCACCCGACCCATCCAACCATCAGGGCAGCACCGGTTGACACTCAATTGACTGTTTTGTAATTTACTAGATAGTTAATTGAATCGGTAGCCCTCGACGCCAAGGAGTCCCCGTGCTCGACCGCCTCGCGCAGTCCTTGCTGCTCAATCCGCCCGCGTTGCCGCGTACCGTGGCGCGGCTCGTGCTCGGCGAGCGGCACGAGATCGCGGGCAAGACCGTCCTGCTGACCGGCGCGTCGTCCGGGGTGGGCCGCGCCGCCGCGCACGCGCTCGGCCGCCACGGCGCCCGGCTGATCCTGGTCGCCCGGACCGCCGAACCGCTGCTCGAGGTCCGCGACGCGGTGCGCGCGGCGGGCGGGGTGGCCGAGAGCATCACCTGCGATCTGTCCGAGCCCAGCGACGTCGACGACCTGGTCAAGACCGTGCTCGAGCAGTACGGCACGGTCGACGTGCTGGTGAACAACGCGGGCCGGTCGATCCGCCGGCGCGCGGCCGATGCCACCGACCGGTTCCACGACTACGAGCGGACCATGGCGCTGAACTACTTCGGCGCGGCGCGGCTGACCATGGGACTGCTCCCCTCGATGCTCGAGGCGGGCAACGGGCATGTCGTCAATGTCGCCACCTGGGGTGTCGCGGCGGGCACGATGCCGATGTTCACCGCTTACCACGCGTCCAAAGCCGCGCTCGGCGCGTTCGGGCGCAGCCTCGGCGCCGAAACCCGGTCGCGCGGTGTGCATGTCACCACCGTCGGGTTCCCGCTGGTACGCACGGAGATGATCGCCCCCACCGGCGCCTACGACGAGTCGGCCGCGCTGACCGCCGAGCAGGCCGCGGACTGGATCTGCACCGCCATCCGGACCAGGCCGATCGAGCTCTACCCCCGCTACACCCGGATTCTGCAGGCCGTCGCGACCGTGTCGCCGCGTGCGGTCGACGCCGTCATCTGGCGCTTGGGGATCTGACTAGCCTGTCGTGACCGCACCCGGGTAGGGCACGCCCCCTACCCGGGTACCGGACCCGAACCGTTCCGC
This sequence comes from Nocardia sp. NPDC058497, assembly GCF_042720195.1. Lineage (NCBI taxonomy): Bacteria > Bacillati > Actinomycetota > Actinomycetes > Mycobacteriales > Nocardiaceae > Nocardia > Nocardia sp. NPDC058497. The sequence goes on from NZ_JBHXMY010000128.1 coordinate 10,637, forward strand.
AGCGGGAGGTGTTGCGGCGCACCGGATTTCTACCGTCGAATCATGGCGACGATCGATCTTTCCCGCACCCTGTCCCGCATCCGGTTCCCTGCCGCACCGGCGCGCGACAGCACCGACCGCGCGCCCTGGCACGGTCCGCTGCTGGTGAACTCCGCCCTGATGAGCGTGCTCGTGGTCGTGTCGGTCGTCGGCATGGTGGTCGACGACCGCCTGCTGCTCGGCGAATCGGTCTGGCTCAAGCCCGCCAAGTTCGGGCTCGCCTTCGCTCTCTACGGCATGACGCTGGCGTGGATTCTGCGGCTGCCGCACCGCGGGCGGCGGGCCACCTGGTGGCTGGGCACCGTCTTCGCCGTCACCGGAATCGCCGACGTCGGCTTCATCGCGCTGCAGGCCGCGCGCGGCACCTTCAGTCATTTCAACACCGCCGAGGACACGGTCAACCAGATCGGCCAGCAGGTGTTCGCCTCCGGCGTCCCCGGCCTGTTCCTCGCCAATCTCGTCCTGGCGGTGATCATCTCGTGGCAGAAGCTGGCCGACCGGCCGACCAGGATCGCCTTGAAAGCCGGTCTGTGGCTCGCGGTGGCGGGCATGATGCTGGGCTATCTGATGGGCTTCACCGGACCACAGCTGGTCCGCCAGTCCGACGGCACCGTGGTCGGCCTGATGGCCGGGCACACGGTCCGGGCGGGCGGCGCGCACGGTGACGCGGTGCGCGACGGTGTCGGCGCCATGCCGATCACCCATTGGAGCACCACCGGCGGTGACCTGCGCATCCCGCATTTCGTCGGCCTGCACGGCATCCAGGTGTTGCTGCTGCTGGCCGTCGTCCTGGTCGCCCTCGCACCGCGGTATCGCTGGCTGCGCACCGAAACCGTCCGTGCCGCCCTGCTCGGCGTCGCCGTACTCGGCTACTTCGGGCTGCTCACCCTGGTGTTCTGGCAGGCGCTGCGCGGTCAGCCGCTGACCAGCCCCGACCTCGCGACCGCCGGGGCCGCGACAGCGCTCGCGCTGCTCGTCGCAGGCGGTGTGACCGCGGTGTACCTGCGGGCCCGCGAAACCTCGACCGGGTTCCCCGTCGAAGACCGCCACGCCGGGGCGTGACCGCAGATCCCCCAGTCGCCGTGGGCGCCACGGGGATTCAGCGCAACCGTTCGGCTTCCCTGGCCAACTTCACCAGCGTGGCGCTGAGTTCGGCCAGCTCGACGTGCTCGGCGCCTTCGGCCACCGCCGTGGCGACGTCCTCCGCGGCACACCGCGCGGCGAACCAGCGGTCGGCCAGATCCGCGGCTTCCTGCGCGGACAGCACCACCGCGTCCTCCGGAATCCCGGTTCCCTTGAGGCTGGTGCGGTGCTCGTAAGCGCGTTGACGGCACGACTGGCGGCAATAGCGACGACGGCGACCCGACTCCGAATCCACGATCTCCCGCCCGCACCACAGGCAGGACAGCAGGCGACTGCGCGACATGGTGCGAAACCCTATCGGTCCGATGCCCGATCCAGCGGCTCAGGTCTCGCTGAGCGGGCACTGTGCCGGGCCCGCGGCTCAGGGCCCGCTCGGTCAGATCACCATTGCGACTACAATGGAACAGTTCAGACGTCCCGCGCGTTAACGGTAGGACCACGACCAGTTCGCAGGCCTGAGAACCGCCGAAGCCGCGAACCCGCGGCGCCAGCCGCCAAAGACAGGGAGCACACATGGCAGATCGCGTACTCCGAGGCAGTCGGCTCGGAGCGGTGAGCTACGAGACCGATCGCGACCACGACCTGGCCCCGCGCCGGATCGCCCGCTACCGCACCGACAACGGTGAGGAGTTCGACGTCCCGTTCGCCGACGACGCGGAGATCCCGCCCACCTGGCTGTGCCGCAACGGCCAGGAAGGGCAGCTCATGGAGGGCACCACGGTGGAGACCAAGAAGGTCAAGCCGCCGCGCACCCACTGGGACCTGCTGCTGGAGCGTCGCAGCAAGGAAGAGCTCGAGGAGCTGCTCAAGGAGCGCCTCGACCTCCTGAAGACGCGCCGCCGCGGATAAGAGCCCAGCACCACAACGGCGAAGGCCGCCTCCCTCTGCGGGAGGC
>NZ_JBHXMY010000129.1:0-12703 GCF_042720195.1 Nocardia sp. NPDC058497
GCCGCCCACACCCCCCCCCCCCCCAGGGGTCACGGCCCCGGGCCACGCGACAACCCTGAGGGTGGTTCGCTTTTTGCCCTGTCAGGATCGGTGTCCATGACGACCCGCTATTACACCGCCACCAGCCTCGACGGCTACATCGCCGACCCCGACAATTCGCTGGACTGGCTGATGGCCGTCCCCGCTGGCGACACCGCGACAGGCGATGTCAGCGAGTTTCTGCTCGGCGTCGGCGCCCTGTGCCTGGGGTCGACGACCTACGAGTGGATGGCGGCCAACAATCCGCCCGAGGCCTGGCACGAGAACCACGGCGACCGTCCGACCTGGGTGTTCACCCATCGTGAGCTGCCCGAGATACCCGGAGCGAATGTGCGTTTCGTCGCGGGCGAGGTCGGGCCGGTGCACGAAGAGATGGTCGCCGCCGCGGCTGATCGCGACATCTGGATCATCGGCGGCGGCGACCTCGCCGGACAGTTCGCCGACGCCGGATTGCTCGACGAGGTGATCGTCGGCATCGCGCCGGTGACACTCGGTGGCGGCGCCCCCTTGCTGCCACGCCGCATCCTGTCCGATCAGATGCGGCTGGTGGACGTCGAACAGCTGGGCCAGTTCGCCAAACTCGTCTACCGATTGAGCTGAGCCGCGTCGTCAATTTTTGTTGACAACCCGATGTTCGTCAATCAAAATTGACGCCATGACCGATGCAACAACGCTCGCCTCGGCGGCGGGTAATCCCGATCCGGCGGTCGGTCTGCGCGCGGTGCTCGCCCTGCGCAGGCTGGCCGACCGGCTCGAATCCATCCAGGTGGCCAATGCCAGGGCCAACGGCTGGTCGTGGCAGGCGATTGCCGAAGCGCTCGAGGTGAGCAAGCAGGCGGTGCATCAGAAACACAATCGGAAGGGCGGAACCCGCTGATGTTCGAGAAATTCACGCGACATGCCAGGGTGGCGGTGGTCAGCGCCCAGGACGACGCCAAGGAACTGGGCGCCAAGCGGATCGGGCCGGAGCATGTGCTGCTCGGCGTGGTGTCCAACGCCGAACCCGGCCTGCGGACGGTGCTCGACGCCCGCGGCATCACCGCCGACGGTGTGCGTACCGCCCTGGCCGAACGCGCGAGCGTGACGCCGCTGGGCGCCGACGACGCCGAGGCCCTGCGCTCGATCGGCATCGACCTGGACGCGGTGCAGGCCAGCATCGCCGAGAACTTCGGCCCGGATGCTTGGGATCGGGCCGAACCGGAGGTCAAGCGTGGTGTGTTCGGCCGAATGCTCGGCGCGGGGCACATCCCGTTCACCGGCACCGCCAAGAAGACGCTCGAACTCGCCCTGCGCGAGGCGATCCACCGCAAGGAGCGCGAGATCTCCACTGCCTACCTGCTGCTCGGAATCCTGCGGGCCGCCGACCCGGCCACCACCGACCTGCTCGGCGGCAGCGACGGAGCCTCCGCGCTGCGCACCGACATCTACGGAATGCTCGACCGCGCGGCGTGAGTTCCGCGTCGGGTGTGTGTCAGTCCGGCCGCAATGTCCGTTTCCGGGCCAATGGGCGCAGACGCGCCAGTGTTCCTCAGTCTTTCGCGCATGGCCGGAGCGAAGGCGGAGGTACGCCTAGCATGGCGTGTATGCAGCTAGCAATACGGTTGGTCATCAACGCCATTGCCCTCTGGGCAGCGGCCGCGTGGATCGACAAAATCGATATCTACGTGCCGCCAGAGTGGTCGTCCGAGTGGGGGAACTGGGGCAAGGCCCTGATCCTGCTCATCGTCGCCCTCGTGTTCACGGCCGTCAACGCCGTGATCAAGCCGATCGTGAAACTTCTGTCGCTGCCGTTCGTGATTCTCACGCTCGGCCTTTTCCTGCTGGTGGTGAACGCGGCGATGCTGTGGCTCACCGCCAAGATCACCGAGATCACCGACTACGGTCTGCGCGTCGACGGCTTCTGGGCGGCCCTGTGGGGTGGTGTGATCATCACGCTGGTCAACTGGGTGCTGGGCATCTTGGTGCCCGACGGCGACTAGCAGGCGGCTGCTTGGGGCTCCGCTGAATTGCCCGACGGCGACTAGCCGAGTCCGACGGCCAGCGCGCTCAGCGCCGACCAGGCCAGCAGCGCCAGCCCGGAATCGCGCAGGGCGGGAATCAGTTCCAGCCCGCCCTTGCCCGTGCGCACGGGGGCGTTGGCCCGGATCGCCAGCGGCAACGCCAGCAGTCCGGCCAGCGCCAGCGGCGTGCGGGCGATCAGCGTGAGGCTGATCACGAACGGCGCCGCGAGCAGCACCAGATGCAGGGTGCGGGTGCGCGCGTCGCCGAGTTTCACCGCGAGGGTGACCTTCCCTGCTTCGGTGTCGGTGGGGATGTCACGCAGGTTGTTGGCCACCAGCACCGCGCTGGAGAACGCGCCGACCCCGATCGCGAGCAGCAGCCCTACCCAGTCGACCCGCAGTGCCTGCACATACTGGGTGCCGAGCACCGCGATCAGGCCGAAGAACACGAACACCGCGATCTCACCGAAACCGCTGTAGCCGTAGGGCTTGCTGCCGCCGGTGTAGAACCAGGCGCCCGCCAGGCAGAGCGCGCCGATGAGGACCAGCCACCACGCGGTCGTCACGGCCAGCACGAGCCCGGCGACCGCGCCGATCGCCAGGCTCAGCACGGCGGCATTGCGGACGGCGGTGGGGGAGGCCAGCTTCGAGCCGACCAGCCGCAGCGGGCCAACCCGCACGTCGTCGGTGCCGCGGATGCCGTCGGAGTAGTCGTTGGCGTAGTTCACCCCGACGATCAGTGCCAGCGAAACCAGCAGCGCCAGTATCGCTTTCCACCAGACGGCCCCGTCGATCGATGCGGCGGCGCCGGTACCCGCGAGTACCGGCGCGATCGCGTTGGGCAGCGTCCGCGGTCGGGCGCCCTCGATCCATTCCGCTGCTGTAGCCATGGATCGAAGCCTAGTGGGGCACCGGCGCGCAGCGCTCCTCAGTCTCTCGCGCACGGCCGGAGCGAATGCGGAGGTACGCCTAGTCCCGGGGAACCTGCTAGGCGGATTCGGCGATCGTCTTGAGGCGGGCCAGGCCCTTGTCGAAGTCCTTGCCGATCATGTTGTCGATCGGGAAGACCTTGCCGAGCACGCCCATCAGGCCCGAATGCGTTCCGTTCATCCGCCAGGTCACCTCGGTACCGACCGCCGCCGGCGTGAGGCTGAAGGTGACGAAGTTGGTGGCCTTGAACGGCTTCTCGAAGGCCAGCTCGATCCCGATCTCCTGTTCCGCGTCGGCCTTGATCTCCATCGCGCCCGCACCGGCCTTGCGATTCCCGCGCCAGGTGTAGCGAGCGCCGACGCCGGATTCGGGCCCGGTGTAGGTACGTGCGAGCTGCGGATCGGCATCCTCCCATGGCGACCACAGTCGCCACTGGCGGAAGTTGTCGATGAAGCCGTGGATGCGTGCGGGTTCGGCGGCAATGGTTGTGCGCCGGGTCACCTCGAAGTCGCCCATGCGCGTCAGCCTAAGCGGACGTACCGACAATTTCGCGGCGTGCGCCCGTGGTGTCGCGTCCCGCGGGAAACGGGAGCTCGTCGCCGTGCTCGCCTACGATGACTCCCGGCATGTCTGCACAGCATCTCGGCCCGGACGGGCCGCCTCCCACCGTCGCGGTGGCCGCCTCCCCCCTCGTCGTGGGGGTGCTCGGCGTGATCGCGATCCGGCGTGACGGCGCCCTGCTCGCGCTGCCGGGCGCCCGGGCGCGTTTGCTGCTCGCGGCACTCGCCGTGCGACCGGGCCGGGCCCGCAGCGCGCAGTCGCTCGTCGACGAGGTCTGGGGTGATCAGCCGCCGCGCGCGCCGATGAACGCCCTGCACACGCAGGTCTCCCGGCTGCGCGCCCTGCTGCCCGACGGCGCGCTGGAGATCGGCCCAGCCGGCTACCAGCTGACCCTGCCCGCCGACAGCGTCGACCTGACCGCGGCCGCCGCCTTGGCCCGCCGCGCCGACGACCAACTCGCCTCGGGTGACACCGCGGCGAGCCTCGCCACGATCACCGCCGCCCGCGCGCTGTGGCGCGGCGAGCCCGGCGCCGACCTCCCCGATTCCGGCCCCGCCGACGACCTGCGCGCCACCGCCGACCAGTTACGCGACGACCTCGACCGCACCGAACTCGCCACCCACGTCGCCCAGGGCGACCTCGCCGCCGCAATCCCCATCGCCCGCGCCGCAGCGGCCGCCCAGCCACTGGACGAGCCGACCCGCGCCACCCTGATCCGACTCCTCGCCGTCGACGGACGAACCAACGAGGCACTCGAGGTGTTCGCCGCCTACCGCCTCCGGCTGATCGAGGAACTCGGCGCCGACCCGGGCCCCGCCCTGCTCGCCCTCAACACGGCGGTCCTGCGTGGTGACCCCGTCGACCTGCCCGGTTACCGACGCCACGCCGCTGTCGCAACCGCGAGCGGCGATCCGACCATCGTCCGCGTCGCCGAGAACGCTCTTTCCGATGGTCATCGCCCGCCCGCGGAATCGGAACAATCGTCCGGCTTTTCGGGTCGACGGCTCCCGAGTGAATCGTCCGCGCCGGACGCCGTGTCTCGATCGCTGCGCGGTGCGGCCGACAACGGTCGATGGCGAGATCCGGCCACCGCTTCGCGCGGGCTCCCGTCGACCAGTCCCGGTGCGGGGGAGGCAGCGCCCGGGCAAGGGCCGCAGGCAAGTGGCGTCGGCGGCCACATTCCGCTGCCGGAGAGCCGGCCGGATGCCGCGGGGGATGGGCGAGGCGCATCGCCCGACCGACTACCCGGCGCACCGGACAGCGTCGGCGATCCGTTCGATCGGCCTAACGGGCGACACCGCCCGTCCACGGCGGTCGGCCTGCGCGCGGCTCCCAACGAATTGCTCGGCCGGGCCGACGATCTCGATGCGATCGCCGAGCTGGTGCACCGCTCGCGGGTGACGACCGTGCTCGGCCCCGGCGGCACCGGCAAGACCAGGGTGGCCAATGCGGTCGGTGAGAGGCTCACCGGCACGCTGCCGGTGGCGCTGGTCGAGCTGGCGCCGGTGCAGGCCGAAGCGGCGGGGTCGAAGACGCGCGTCGAGATCGAGGCGGCGATCGGGCACGTGATGGGGCTGGGCGAGGTGATGCGTGAGCCGGGTGGACTGCGTCTTACACGGCAGATCGACGCGCGCGGACGGTTGCGCGAGGCGCTCGACGCGCGCCCGATGCTGCTGATCCTCGACAACTGCGAGCACGTGATCGAGTCGGCCGCCGAGCTGGTCGCCGAGCTGGTCGGCACTTGCGCCCAGCTGACCGTTCTCACCACCAGCCGGTCGCCGTTGGCGATCACCGCCGAATCGGTCTATCCGCTGGCGCCGCTGGCTGTCGACGCGGCGGGCTCGCCCGCGACGGACCTGTTCTCGGCACGTGCGCGCGCGGTGCGACCCGACGCGCGACTCGACCCCGACATCGTGGCCCGGCTGTGCAGCACGCTCGACGGCTTGCCGTTGGCGATCGAACTGGCCGCGGCGCGGGTCCGCACGATGAGCGTCGCCGAGATCGAATCCCGGCTCGAGCATCGATTCGCGTTGCTCCGCAGCGGTGATCGGGCCGCGCCGCAGCGCCATCGAACGCTGCACGCGGTGATCGCGTGGAGCTGGAATCTGCTCGACCCCGACCAGCAGGTCGTGCTGCGCAGACTGTCGCGGTTCCCGGCCGGATTCACCCCGTCCGCGGCGGAAGTCGTCGCGGCGGGAGACGACGTCGCCGCGGCGATCGACGGGCTGGTCGGCCAGTCGTTGCTCACCGTCCTCGACGACCCCGACGGCACCGGCATCCGCTACCGCATGCTCGAGACGGTGCGTGAGTTCGGCGCCGAACAGCTGGCGGCCGTCGACGCCGTGACCGGGGACGCCGAGACCGCGCTGGTACGTGACCGGATGGCCAGGTGGGCGCGGGAATTCGCGACCAGCGCCGTTCGTGACTATCGCGCGGGCCACCAGGTGCCGATGGTGCTCGCGGTGACCGCCGAGCTCGACAATCTGGTCGCGATCCTGCGCACGGCCACCGCCCATGGCGACGCGAACACCGTGTACACGGTGTTCCCGGTGACCGCGACGGTGTGGGTGATGCGAGGCGCGCATCTGGAGTTCATCGGCTGGGCGGTGCGCCTGGTCGCGATCGCACCCCCGGCGCCGGCGTCGAGCGAGGACGCCGATCTGCAGATGGTCACGCACATGCTGACCTGCCTGCACCTGATGTTCCACAACGGCGGCGACGTGCGCCCGGTCGCGCTGGCCAGGCTGCGGGCCCGGCGGCTGCTCGCCCACCCCGGCCTCGATCCAGGGCTGCGCCTGCTCGGCAGGTTGATCACCGTGCGGCCCAACGGGTTCCGCGTCGGCCGGCTGTTCGCCGACGGTGTCCGCTCGGCGGACCCGACCGAGCGGGTCGCCGCCCTGGTCGGCCGCGCCAACTTCTGGGAGAACGCGGGCAACGTGCCCGGCTCGGTCCGCGACTCGCTGCGCGCGCTGGCCGATCTGGAGACCGGGGACGTCTGGGGTACCTCGATGGTGTGCCAGCACCTGGCCCAGCTGTCCGGCCAGTCCGCCCGCTACGACGAGGCGGTGACGTACTACCGCGGGGCGCTGGAGCAGATGCACCGCCTGCGCGTCCACGACGAGATCCTGGAGAGCCGGTGCTACCTGGTCGCGGCCCTGCTCGGCAGCGGCCGCCGCGAAGAGGCCAGGGCGGAACTCGAGTTGGTCCTGCGCTCCGACGATTCGGGGGTGGGTCAGGTCGACGACCCCACCGTCCGCCGCAATCACCGGCTCTCGACCGTCGCGACCGCGGTGGCCGAACTGGAGCTGGCCGACGGCGCCGTCGACGCCGGGCTCCGGCACTACCACCGGGCGCTCGAGCTACTCGGCTGGCCCGAGTTCGAACTGAGTCCGGGCCCCGGCGCGATGATGGTGTCGGCCGCCGCGCTCGGCGCCCACGTGCTGCACGGCAGGGCCGACGCCGCCGTCGACCTGGTGGCCCAGATCGTCGCGACGACCGAGCGGCGCCTGTCGCAGTATCTCGACCTGCCGCAGATCGGCGCCGTCGCGTGCGCCGTCGGTTCCTACCTGCTGGCGACTGAGCCCGAGCACCCGGAAGGCCTGGAACTGCTCACCCTCGCGGCGTCTTCGGTCGCCAGGCAGGATTATCCGTCGATGGAGCTGGCCCGCCATCTCGCGCTGCACCGGGACACGGTGGGCGAGATCGCCGCGGCGCGGGCCGTGCACCGTGCCGCGGGAGTGCGCCGGCTGGCCGCAGCCACCCGCATCGTCGAGATCGTCTCCCGGCTCGACGGACACGACAACGGCACCCGACCCTGACGGATCGGATGCCGTTGCGGTAGCCCGGGTTCAGGCCCGGCGCATATAGGCCCGCACGGTGAGCGGTGCGAACACCGCGATCACCGCGAGCGAACCGAGCAGCGACCACACCAGGTCACCGCTGTAGACGTTGGCGTTCATCAGGTCTCGGCAGGTGTTGACCATGTAGTACACCGGATTGGCGTGGTTGATCGCCTGCATCCAGCCCGGCATGGTGCTCACCGGGGCGAACGCGCCGGACATGAACGTCAGCGGGAACATCACCATCATCGAGACGCCCTGCACGGAGGCGGCACTCTTACCGGTGACACCGACCAGCGCCCACACCCAGCTGATCGCGAACGAGCACACCACGACCACCAGGCAGGCCGCGAGCACGCCGGCGAAACCGCCGCCGGGCCGGTAGCCCAGGCACAGGCCGACGATGATCGTCAGAGTAGAGGCGATTCCGTAGCGGACCATGTCGGCCAGCAGCGCGCCCGCCAGGGCCGAAACCCGGGCGATGGGCAGGGATTTGAAGCGGTCGAACACGCCCTTGTCCATGTCCTCGCGCAGCTGGGTGCCGGTGACCACCGAGGTGAGCACGACGGTCTGCACGAGGATGCCGGGGATGAGCACGGGCAGATAGTTGTCGACGCTGCCCGAGATCGCGCCGCCGAAGATGTAGGTGAACAGCGCGGTGAACAGGATCGGCTGCACCGTCACGTCGAAGAGCTGCTCGGGATTGTGCTTGATCTTGAGCAGGCCGCGGTAGGCCATGGTGAACGAGGTGGAGATCGTCTCGCGCAGCCCAACCCGGTCGCTGACCTGCGCGACGTCCTTGGTGGGTGCGGGAGCGGTGAGGACTGCGGTCATGCCGCGCTCCGTTCGGTGTCGTCGGATTCGTCGGCCGGGTGGCCGGTGATGGTGAGGAAGACCTCGTCGAGGGTGGGCTTGGAGACGGTGATCTCCTCGACGCCGATCTCCCAGTCGCGCAGGCGGATCAGCAGGTCGGCGGTGAGGTTGGGATCGGGGAGCGGCGCGGTGAGCCTGCCCGCCTCCGGGCTGATCTGGGCGGCGACGCCGAGGAAGTCGCCGACGATGCGGCGGGCCTCGTCGAGCTGTTCGCGGTCGAGCAGCGTCAGGTGCACCGAGGAACCGCCGATGGAGGCCTTGAGCTCGTCGGCGGTGCCGTCGGCGATCACCCGCCCGTGGTCGATCACCGCGATCCGGTCGGCCAGCTGGTCGGCCTCGTCGAGGTACTGGGTGGTGAGCAGCACGGTCGCGCCCTCGGTGACCAGCCTGCGGATGGTGTCCCACATCTGGGCGCGGGTCCGTGGATCGAGACCGGTGGTGGGTTCGTCGAGGAACAGCAGCGGCGGGGTGGAGATGAGGCTGGCCGCGAGGTCCAAACGCCTGCGCATGCCACCGGAGAAGTTCTCGAGCGGCTTGTTCGCCGCCTCGGTGAGGTCGAACTCTTCCAGCAGTTCGACGGCCCTGCGGCGGGCATCGGGCCTGCTCAGGCCGAGCAGCCGGGCGAAGATGATCAGGTTCTCGGTGGCGGAGAGCATCTCGTCGACCGAGGCGTACTGGCCGGTGACGCCGATCAGCGAGCGCACCGCATTAGGCCGCTCGACGACGTCGTGGCCGAAGATCCGCGCGCTACCGCCGTCGGGACGCAGCAGGGTGGCCAGCATCTTGATGGTCGTCGTCTTGCCGGCGCCGTTCGGTCCGAGCACCCCGTAGACCGAGCCGCGTGGCACCGCCAGGCTCACCCCGTCCACGGCGCGCTGCTTGCCGAACACCTTGACCAGACCGTCCGCCTCGACGGCGAGCGCTGAAGTGGGTGTGTAAGTCATGCGACCTACGGTGCAGCGCCCGACTTGCACGGCCCTTGCACCGCGCTGTCGGGGCGCTGGTGCTCGTGGCCGAGGCGGCCTCGATGTTCCCGCCTGGCATTCGTCCGGCGGCCCGCTGATCAGTCCGGACCGAGGCGGCCGCGATCAGTGCGGTGTGTTCGCCAGCAGGTGTTCGCGCAGGGCGGCGCGGTCGGGCTTGCCCGGGCCGCGCAGCGGGATCTCGTCGAGCACGGCCAGTTCGCGCGGGGCCGCGATCGAATCGAGTTCGGCGACGACGTGGGCGCGGATCTCGTCCAGCGTCGGGGCGGCACCGGGCGCCGGTACGATCGCGACCGCGACCCGCTGACCCAGCCGCTCGTCGGGCAGGCCGAGCACGATGCACTCCCTGATCCCGGGGTGATTGGCCAGCACGGCCTCCACCACCTGCGGAATCACCAGCAGCCCGCCGGTCATGATCGCCTCGTCCAGGCGACCGGTGATCGAGAGCACGCCGTCCGCATAGGTGCCCGCGTCTTCGGTGCGGAACCAGCCGGGTTCGGCGAAGGCCGGGTGGTCGGGCAGGTTGCGGTAGCCGCGGGCGATCATCGCGCCGCCGAGCAGCACCCGGCCGTCCTCGATCCGCACCTCGGTGCCGTCGAGCGGCACGCCCTCGTAGACGCAGCCGCCGCAGGTCTCGCTCATCCCGTAGGTACGGACGACGGTGATGCCGGCATCGAGCGCACGTTCGTAGACGGGCAACGGCGTCGCCGCCCCGCCGACCAGCACGCCGTCCAGCTCGGCCAGCGCCTTGGCCGCCACCGGCGAATCCAGCGACTTGATCAGCTGCGTCGGCACCAGCGCGGTATAGCGGCGCGGCCCGCGCATCGCGGCGACCGCGCCGGCCAGCGCCTCGGGCAGGAACCCGCCCGACACGTCGAGCACGGTCGGCTCGGTGCCGGCCAGGATGCTGCGCAGCAGGACCTGGATGCCCGCGATGTGGTGGGTCGGTAGCGCCAGCAGCCAGCTGCCCGGCCCGCCGAGCCGGTCGTGGGTGGCATTGCCGCTGGCCCGCAGGGCTTCGGCGCCGAGCAGCGCGCCCTTGGGAATACCGGTGGTGCCGGAGGTCGTCACCACCAGCGCGACGTCGTCGTCGATCGGATCGCCCGGCTTGAGCGCGTCGGAGAGCCTGCGCGCCTCGCGGCGATCGGTGGTCGGAATCGGCAACCAGGCCGGGCCGTTGCCGTCGAGCGCCTGACGCAGATGGGGAAGCACTTCGCCGACACCGGAACCGGTCGGCATCTGCAGCGTCCGCAGGGTCCTACTCACGCCACCACCTCCCGATACAGCTTGTTGCGCTCCCTCACGGCTTCGATCGTGTCATGCGACCGACGAGACCCGGCCAACGGGTCGGTTTGCCGGGAGACGGTTCGCCACAAGGCAGGCATAGCGACTGCGATTCAGTAGATGGACGACAACTCGCACTGCGGTCCGGACGACGGCGGTCGGGCGCTTGCTCGCAGCTATCGTGCGCGGCCGGACCCGGTTCGGCAACTCGGGTCCGCCGCGACAACCACTCGTTCACTCCGCCGACCAGCGCGGATCCCGCCGGATCGGATGTTCGGCGGGAACCTGTACCAGCACGATCGCCACACCGTCCGGGTCACGCACCCACATCTCCCACAGTCCCCATGGTTCGAGCACCGGCGCGCGCTCGATCGCAATTCCCTTCAGCGCCAACTCCGCCGCCGCGTCGGCGACATCGCGCACCTGCAGCCAGATCGCGCCGTCGAAGCGGCCAGGCTCCCCGCTGCCGCCGTGCCCGGCGACCTCGAGCAGCCCCTGCCCGGCGTAGAACACCGTGCCGCCCGGGTACTCCCGCGCGATGGCCAGCCCGAGGCCGTCCCGGTAGAACGCCAGCGTGGTGGCATAGTCGCTGGGCCGCACGATGATCCGGCTGTTGAGAATTTCCATGGGACCGTCCGTTCTCAGAAGTACCAGGGATAGGGCGCCCAGTCGGGCTTGCGCTTCTCCAGGAACGCGTCGCGGCCCTCGACCGCTTCGTCGGTCATGTACGCCATCCTGGTCGCCTCGCCCGCGAAGAGCTGCTGGCCGACCAGGCCGTCGTCGAGCAGGTTGAACGCGTACTTCAGCATCCGTTGGGCCTGCGGCGATTTGCCGTTGATGTCGGCGGTCCACTCCAGCGCGACGTTCTCCAGCTCGTCGTGGTCGACGACCTTGTTGACCGCGCCCATCTGGTGCATCTCCTCGGCCGTGTACGGCCTGCCGAGGAAGAAGATCTCGCGGGCGAACTTCTGCCCGACCATCTTCGCCAGATACGCGCTGCCGTAACCACCGTCGAACGAGCCGACATCGGCGTCGGTCTGCTTGAACCGCGCGTGCTCGCGCGAGGCCAGCGTCAGATCGCAGACGACGTGCAGGCTGTGCCCGCCACCCGCCGCCCAGCCGTTCACCAGCGCGATCACGACCTTGGGCATGAACCGGATCAGCCGCTGCACCTCGAGGATGTGCAGCCTGCCCGCGCGCGCGGTGTCGACGGTGTCGGCGGTCTCGCCGTCGGCGTACTGGTAGCCGTTGCGACCGCGAATGCGCTGGTCACCGCCGGAGCAGAACGCCCAGCCGCCGTCCTTGGGGCTCGGGCCGTTGCCGGTGAGCAGCACCGCGCCCACATCCGGCGACATCCGCGCGTGATCGAGTGCGCGGTAGAGCTCGTCGACGGTATGCGGGCGGAACGCGTTGCGTACCTCGGGCCGGTCGAACGCCACCCGCACCGTGCCCTGCTCGATATGTCGGTGGTAGGTGATGTCGGTCAGGTCCTCGAACCCGGGGACGGGCCGCCACAGCTTCGGATCGAATGTCACGACCACGATTATCGCCCTATTGCCCGCCGGACCGGTACGAGGTCGTAACACCGCAGCTCGAGCGGTCACCGCGTGTTTCGCGGACCCTGTGCGTATAGTTGCGGCTGCTCGTTCAACGAACCGATCCGGAGGAACCTGAAAGTGGTTGCAGCGCTGTCTGAATCCCTGCTCGACGACACCAAGCGTCCGGCTTTTCTTGCCGACGCCGTCGAGGTTCTCGACGCCGAGGTCTCGGACAAAGGTGGGGCGTCCGGCCTGGCGGTGAAGGGTGGCTACGCGGCGGTCAAGAAGATCAGCCCGACCATCGTTCCCGACGCGCTGGCGTCGCTGGCGCCGAAGCTGCTCGACCAGCTCCAGCCGTACTGGGCCGAATTCGCCGCCTCGGGTGCCGGCACCTTCGCCGACCTGCTGACCGCGAAGTCCGACGAGGTCGCCGAGTCGCTGCTGGCCGTGACCGACGCCCGCGCCGAGTCGTCGACCCGCCCCGCCCTGCAGAAGGTGTACTCCTCCATGCGTGGGTCGGCCAAGAAGCACGTCGTCGAGGCTCTGCCGCGCGTGGGCGACCTGGTGCAGAAGCACGCGGGCTGAGTCCCCTGGCGGGGTAGCCCCCGCACGTTTTGTTCCGTGAGGCCGGGGGGGGGGGGGGGGGGGGGCCCCCC
>NZ_JBHXMY010000130.1:0-10651 GCF_042720195.1 Nocardia sp. NPDC058497
CGACTGCGCGGCGATCCCGGTAGACGAGCTCAAGGCCGCCATCCGCACGATGACGGTCGACGCGTGCGCCTACCCGGTCCTGTGCGGTTCGGCGCTGGCCAACATCGGCGTGCAGCCGCTGCTGGACGCGGTCGTCGACTACCTGCCGTCGCCCTTGGATGTGGTTGCAGTGCATGGTGTCTCACCGGAAGGGGAGAACATCGACCGCGCACCCGATATCGCCGAGCCGTTCGCGGCGCTGGCGTTCAAGGTCGCGCTGCACCCGTTCTTCGGCAAGCTCGTGTACCTGCGGGTCTACTCGGGCCGCATCGAACCCGGTGCGGCCGTCCTGAATTCGACGAATGGACGAAAGGAGCGCCTCGGCAAACTGTTCCAGATGCATTCGAGTACCGAGATCGCCGTCGATCGGGTGCAGGCCGGTCAGATCTGTGCCGTGATCGGCCTGAAGGAGACGGGCACCGGCGACACCCTGTGCGATCGGAACGCGCCGATCGTGCTGGAGTCGATGACCTTCCCCGACCCAGTCCTGGCGGTCTCGATCGAACCGCGGACCCGCGCGGATCAGGACAAGCTGGGCGTCGCCCTGGCTCGCCTGGCCGAGGAGGATCCGACGTTCACCGTGTCCGTCGACACCGATACCGGCCAGACGGTCGTCGGCGGCATGGGCGAGCTGCATCTGGAGATCCTGGTCGACCGGATGAAGCGGGAGTTCCGGGTCGAGGCCGAGATCGGCGCACCACGGGTGGCCTATCGCGAAACCGTCACCGCCGCGGTGGATCTGTTCGAGTACACCCATCGCAAGCAGGTGGGTGGGCGCGGCCAGTTCGCCAAGGTGGTGATCGCGCTGGAGCCGCACGTGGCCGAAGACGGCGCGGTCTACGAATTCGAGAGCCGGGTCGCGGGCGGGCGCGTACCGCGGGAGTACATCCCCGCGGTCGACGCGGGCGCGCAGGACGCGCTGCGCGTCGGCGCGCTGGCCGGCTTCCCCCTGGTGAACGTGAAGGTGACGCTGCTCGACGGCGCCGCCCACGTGCAGGATTCGTCGGACCTGGCGTTCCGGATGGCAGGCGCGGCAGCGGTGCGAGCCGCGGTCGCGCGGGCGAAACCGGTTCTCCTCGAACCGATGATGGCCGTCGAGGTCGTCACTCCCGAGGAGTACGTCGGCGAGGTGATCGGTGACCTGAACGCCCGCCGCGGCCGCGTCACCGACCTCACCCAACGGGCAGGCGCCCACGTCGTGCGCGCCCTGACCCCGCTTCAGGAGATGTTCGGCTACATCGGGGACCTTCGCTCGAAGACCCGCGGCCGAGCGACCTACTCCATGGTGTTCGACTCCTACGCCCCGGTCCCACCGGGCGCCGCGGAGTCGATCATCGCCGGTTGATCGAGTGCCGGTGGCGTCGTACCGACAGGTGCGGCGTCACCGGATCCGGCCGAATTCGCCCGATCTTGCGTGCTGATGGCCCTGGCGCCGACCAAACATCCTAAGTAGTGTGGATGTTATGAGCGCAGCCTATGACGTCGTTCCGTTCAGCGAGTTGCTGCACAAGCCCGCGGTGACGACAGGCATGCTCGACCGGGTGCGGGCATTACGGCTACGTCGACGTGATGCCGGCGATCTCGCGTTGATGCGGGTGGATCAAATGCATGCCGAAGCGCAGGTGGTCGACTTCACGGCGCGCTTGCTCGCGGGGTTGATCAACCAATTGGGCGCCGAGGCGATCCGCGACGTTCTACCCGCGGCTGTTCCCTGGGTGACTTTCTTGCCCGACCCCGATCGCGAACAGTTCCTGACCGAGTTGGTCGCTGTCGCCAATGGTGCCGCGGCGCTGGAAAACCTGGCGCCGCTGGCGGTTCTCCTCACGCAGTGGCGCCACAGTGCCGAGCTATACGCCGACCCGGCCCTCCTCGAGCTTGTCACTCGGGAACCGGAGGGTGATCTCGGCCCTGTGCCGCGCCCGGACGTCGCCTGGCCCGCCGAGTGAGTCCGAAGCGCGGTGAGCGAGCCGCCGCACCACCGGTGGGGGAGGAGTTCGACATACGGTTCGGAACCAGCGAGGCGTGCACCGGTTGGGAGCAACTCGCCGCTCAGACACCGGGCAACCTCCGCCGCGCATACGATTCGATCCGGTCCGATCCGCGATCACGGGCGAGCCCCGATCGGCAGCATCGGTTGAAGGGCGCGCTCGGTTCGGCCCAATGGAAAGGCGCGACACTCGAACGCTGGCAGTTCGAAGTGACTGGTGCGGGCCGAATCTGGTACCTCGTTGATGACGATCGGCGCACCGTATGGATCACGTACGCGGGAACGGGACATCCGAAGGCGACTGACTGAGCCGTTGGGCATCGCCTCAGCCGAGCTGGGTCATCCCGGCGGCGACGACCCGGGCGACGTTCATCAGATCGTCGGTGGTGGGGACCGGGATGTCGTCGAGGGCGTGTAGGCGGTCGGTGCCCGCGATGGCGAACATGGCGGAGACCCAGGCGGCGGCGCAGGCGCGCAGGGTGCTGGGGCGGATGGGGGTGGGGACGCTTTCCTGGAGGACGCGGGCGGTGACGTCGAGGAGCTGGTCGCGGAGCTGGCGCAGGCGGCGGCGGACGTCGGGGTGGGTGTCGGCCTCGCGCCACATGATGACGCGCAGGACCGAGGAGTGGTGGTCGCGCAGGTTGATGGCGGTGTCGAGGTTGATCAGGCTGGTGGCCGGGTCACCGGGGGCGACGACGGCGTTCAGGTCGTCGATCGGCTGTTCCGGGACGCGTTCGCGTATGAGCGCGGACAGGATCGCGTTCTTGGTGGGGAAGTAGTAGAAGACCAGGCCCTTGGGCACACCGGCGGCCGCGGCAAGGGCCGCGGTGGGGGTGGCGTCGAAACCGTGTGCGGCGAACAGGTCTTCGGCGGCATCCAGAATGAGTTGCCGGGCGTCGCCATCGCGTTTCGCGTTGCGGCGCCCGACACGTCGGCCCGGCATCAGTGATGCGGAGCCATGTTGTGCAAGCGGGCATTCATCGCGGGCAGCGCGGCGACCGCCACGACCACCGTCACTACCCCGACCACCCATGCGGTCATGGACGCGCCGCGGAAGGCGGTGAAGTCCATCGCCCACGGCGAGATGAACAGCAGGACGCCGAACAGGCCCATGGCGTAATCGGCGGCGGCCATTTCCGCCCTGACCATCTGGAGCAGCCCGGTCGCCGCGATGAGCACGCCGAGCACGATCAACGTCCAGCGGGCGTTGTCGTTGGTGCTGACCCACAGGGGCGACAGCGCGGTGAATGCGCCGAGCACGACGGCGAGAAAATCCTGTGCACGGCTGTCGGTGAACATGGGGAAATGCCTCCTCGATGAGACGAAAAATACTTCTGACCTCGGTCTACTCCTGATTGACCGCCCGGTCGATACCGGAACCGGCACGGTTGTGTTGCGACGTGGGTGTCACCGGTGACCGGGCGCACTGGTACAAACATCTGGGGGCCGTAGTGGCCCGCGACACAAGACATGGCATGGGCGGCAGGCTCCCCGGCGGCGGTGGCTCGCGCGAGCGCGGAGAGCGCCGCACATGCCGAGAGGACACAGGTATGAGCGCGCCCATCGTGATCGTCGGAGCGGGTCTGGCAGGCCTGCGCACGGCGGAGGAACTGCGCAGGGCCGGGTACGAGGGCGGTGTGCTGCTGCTCGGCGACGAGTCGCGCCCGCCCTACGATCGCCCGCCGCTGTCCAAGCAGTTCGTCCGCGGCGAGACCGACGACACCACGCTGCGCCCGCCGGAGTTCTTCGCGGAGAAGGACATCGAGCTGCGCCTTGGCACCACGGTCACCGGGGTGGACACCGCCGCGCGCACCGTCACCCTCGCCGACGGCACCAGCCTCGGCTACGACCAGCTGATCATCGCGACCGGTCTGCGCCCGCGCAGGCTGCCCGGACTGTCCGAGGTGGCGGGCGTGCACGTGCTGCGCGCCCACGAGGACGCGCAGACCCTGCGCGCGGAACTGGACGGGGCGAACCGGGCGCTGATCATCGGCGCCGGTTTCATCGGCTGCGAACTGGCGGCCAGTTTCCGCGCGGCCGGAGTCGAGGTGAGCCTCGTCGAGCCGCAGCCGGCCCCGCTCGCCTCGGTGCTGGGCGAGCAGATCGGCGGCCTGGTCGCCCGCATGCATCGCGAGGAGGGCGTCGACCTGCGCTGCGGCGTCGGCGTCGACACGCTGCGCGCCGACGATTCCGGCCGGGTGCGTGGCGCGGTCCTCACCGACGGCACCGAGATCGTCGCCGACCTGGTCGTGATCGGTGTCGGCTCGGTCCCGGTCACCGACTGGCTGGCCGATTCCGGCATCGACATCGCCGACAGGGCCGCCGGCGGCGGGGTGCTCGCCGACGAGGTCGGCCGCACCTCCGCCGACGGTGTGTGGGCGGTCGGCGATGTCGCCGCCTGGCAGCACGACACCGGCGTCCGCAAGCGCGTCGAGCACTGGACCAGCGCGGGTGAACAGGCGAAACTCCTGGTCACCGCACTGCTCGGCGGTGCGGCTCCGACCGCGGCCAGGGTGCCGTATTTCTGGAGCGACCAGTACGACGTCAAGATCCAGGCCCTCGGCACCCCGTCGCCCACCGACGACGTCACCGTGGTCACCGACGACGGCCGCAAGTTCCTCGCCTACTACTCCCGCGACGGCATCCTCACCGCGGTTCTCGGCGCGGGCCTGACCGGTCAGGTGATGAAGCTGCGCGCCAAACTGGCCACCCCGACCCCGGTCGCCGACCTGCTCGCCGCGGCGGGCTGACCCGACGGCTCTGTCCGTAGCCGTGAAACTGGATTACTGTGGCGGCGTGGGGTTTACCGAGTACTCGGCCGGTGATGTCGTCTATTTCCCTGAGGGCCCGTTCAGCGGTATCTGCGGCGTCGTCCAGGAGGTCGATGTCCGTCGGTCGACACTGCGGCTGGAGTTCGCCGAAGGGGTCGCCCATCGTGAGGGCGGTGTCTTGCGGGAGCGGCGGCACAACCTGACGGTGGGATTCGACGAGATCGAGTTGGTCTAGCCTGCCCGGCAGGGACATGGTGGCGACCGGCCGATTCGAGCGCCTGTAATACGGTGGACCCCGTGATCGTCGCGCTTATCGATTCCGGCCTTGGCCTGCTGCCGACGGCTGCGTGGTTGCGCAAGTTGCGGCCCGATGTGGATCTGCTGCTCCTGCTCGACCCCGAGGGCGCACCCTGGGGGCCCAAACCGGAGGACTGGGTGGTCGAGCGGGTGCTCGGCGCGGCGCGGCAGGCGCTCGAACTGGGCGCCGAAGTGATCGTGCTGCCGTGCAATACCGCGAGCGTGACGGCGCTGGATCAGGTGCGGGCCGCGGTGGGGGAATCGGTGCCGGTGATCGGGACCGTGCCCGCCATCAAGCCCGCGGCCGCGCAGTGCAGGTCGGTGGCGGTGTGGGCGACCGCGGCGACCACCGCCAGCCGCTACCAGGCCGACCTGATCACCCGCTTCGCCGGTGACGCGAAGGTCGTCGGCGTGGCCTGTCACGGCCTGGCCGACGCGATCGACCGCGGCGACCTGCCCGCCATCCGCGATTCCATCGCCGACGCCGCCGCGCGCACGCCAGCCGACGTCGAGGGCGTTGTCCTCGGCTGCACGCACTATCCGCTGGTCATCGATGCCATCGTCGCCGCGCTGCCCGACGGTGTGCGCCTGTTCGACAGCGCCCAGGCCGTCGCCGCCCAGACCATTCGCAAGATGGACGAACTCGGCCGCCCGACGACGGGCAACGGCACCGTGACGGTCCGCAAAAGCGGACTCCCCGGTGAATTGCCGTCCAGCGCGGCGACATTCGAATCCGGTCGGCTACTCGGCGCCACCGACCTCTGACCGAGACGGTTCGGGATTGCCACGGATTGTCGGTGCACCGGTGTTGAATACGGGTGACTGTCCGTCGATCGGAGGTGTGCGTGGTATCCGAGGCTCCCACTGCCGACCAGGTGCGGTCCGCGCTGGCCGAACTGGCGAATCCGGCTGACGCGCAACACTTACAGCGCTTCTTCAAGACCGGCCCCGGTGAATACGGCGAGGGTGACGTCTTCCTCGGCGTCCGCGTCCCCGCCACCAGAAAGGTCGCGAAGCAGTTCGCCACCCTTCCGCTGAAACAGATCGGCGAGCTGCTCCACAGTCCGGTCCATGAAGAGCGCCTGGCCGCCCTGCTCATCCTGAACGCCCGCTTCGCCGCCGCGTCGAAACCGCGCACCCGCGACGACGCGGCCCGCGCGGAGATGGTCGAGTTCTACCTCGACGCCGTGCGCCGGGGCCGGGTGAACAACTGGGATCTGGTCGACGCCTCCGCCGAGCACATCGTCGGGCCCTGGCTGCTCGACAAGGACCGCGCCCTGCTGTTCGAACTGGCACAGCAGGATTCGCTGTGGGAGCGGCGGGTGGCGCTGCTGTCGACCTTCGCCTTCATCAAGGCGGGCGACGCCAGCACGACGCTGGAACTGGCCGCGAAGGTGCTCGACGACCGCCGCGACCTGATCCAGAAGGCGGTCGGCTGGATGCTGCGCGAGGTCGGCAAACGCGTCGACCCGGCGGTACTCACCGGGTTCCTCGATGTCTACGCGCCGAGCATGGGCCGCACCGCGTTGAGCTACGCCGTGGAGCACCTGGCCCCGGAGCAACGCGCCGCCTACCGGGCTATGCGGTGACAGGGGCGAGCTGGTCCGGGATCTGGCTCAGAACTGGATCTTGAGGTGGTCGGTGACCGGTCGCGCCTGGCAGCCCAGGATGTACCCGTTCTCGATGTCCTCGGGGTCGAGGATCTCGGCGTTGCCCATCTCCACCTTGCCCTCGAGCACGGTGCACGCGCAGGACCCGCACTCGCCCTCCTGGCAGGAGTAGGGCACGTCCAGACCCTTGTCGAGCATGATGTCGACGAGGGTCTGCTTGCGCGGCCAGGACAGCTCGTGCACCTGCCCGTCGAGCTCCACCTCGACCGTCGCCGCGTCGGCGGCCTCTTCGTCGCTGACCTCGACCGGGGCGTGGTCGGCGAACGGGTCACCGGCGAGGGAGTTGAACACCTCGGCGTGGGTGCGGGCGCGCGGCACCTCCAGGGTGGCCAGCGCGTCGTGCACCAGGTCCATGAACGGCTTCGGCCCGCACATGAACGCCTCGTAGGCGGTGTAGGGCGCGACCAGCGTCGAGAGCATGTCGGCGGTCGGCAGCCCGAGCAGCGGTTCGAGCCAGTGGATGACGGTGAGCCGCTGCGGGTGCTTGCCCACGAGCTCGCGCAGCTCGTCGGCGAAGATCACCGAGTTCGCGTCGCGGTTGGCGTAGACCAGCACGACCTTGCCGGTGCCCTGCGACAGCGCCGACTTCAGGATCGACATCACCGGGGTGATGCCGCTGCCCGCGCCGAACAGCAGCAGGTTCTCGTCGAGGTTCTTGGGCGTGAAGACGCCCGACGGCGGCAGCACCTCGAGCTGGTCGCCCGCGGAGATGTTGTCGCACAGCCAGTTCGAGCCGTAGCCGCCCTCGGTGCGCTTGACTGTCACCTTGGGCAGATCGTCGGTGTACGGCGAGCTGGCCAGCGAGTAGCAGCGCGCGACCGAGCCGGTCTGGTCGCTGGGGATGCGCAGGGTCAGGAACTGGCCCGGCGAGTAGGTCATGCGTTCGCGGAGGTCGGCGGGCACTTCGAAGACCACGGAGTTGGTGTCGGCCGTTTCGGCGATCACCGCGGCCACCCGCAGCACCACCGAGCGCGAACCGTGCGGAACCTCGACTGTGGTCATGTCGTCCTCTCGAACAAAACTAGAACGTGTTTCAGTTTCATGCTAGGCCGGGACGCGCCTGCAGGGCAAGCTGTGCCTCGAGACCGGCGACCAGCACCTCCATCCCGAAGTCGTAGGAGTACTTGCCGCGCAGGTCCGCCATGTACTTCGTGGCTCGTGCCACCGCCTCGGGCAACAGCACGTCCGCCGGCGCCGAGCGGTCACGCGGATTCACCCGGCTGCGGCCGAACAGGTAGGTGTGGATGGTCGCGTACGCGGCCAGCACGTTGCGGTCGCTGAAGCCGGCGTCGAACAGGATCTCCATCACCGCGTCGATCAGGTCGAGCTGCTTGCCGAGCATCTGCTCGAGCAGGATGTCGCCCAGGCCGGGATGCCTGCGCAGTTTATCGTCTATCTGATCGATCAGATCGCGCAGGCGCTCCTGCCACGGCCCCGACTCGCGCGCGGGCTTGCGCACCCCGAGTAGCGCGGCGCTGGCCACCAGGTCGAGCAGTTCCCGTTTGTCGGCGACGTAGTAGTACGGCGCCATCGGCGAGACGCCGAGCTCGCGGGAGAGTCTGCGCATCGACAGCTTCTCCACACCGTCCTCGCGCACGACTCGTAGCGCCGCCTCGACGATCTCCGACTCCGAGAGTGTGGAATGCGCGCCGCTTCCTGCCCCTCCGTGGTTACGCAAGCTTCTGCCTCACCTCTGCTGCCACCGGGCTCACCGGCCCGTTCCCGTCCGCTCCCGGAAGTCTAGAGGGGCGCCCCAGAGCGCTCGTGGCCATCGAGATTTTCGAATTCCGCCCCTTTATGGCAGTGACTGACGTTAAAGTCGGCGGTGACCGGCAACACAATGGAGGTAGTCATGCCCGAGAACGCAACGCGTGCGACCGTCGAATCCGACGAAGACCTGGTCACCGAGACGCTGATCGAAGAGGTCAGCATCGACGGCATGTGCGGCGTGTACTGACCATGGAGGCAGGTGTGCTCGATCTCGACACCCGCTGGGCGCTGCATCCGCGCGTCTCGCTGCGGCCGGAATCCTTCGGTGCGCTGCTGTATCACTTCGGCACTCGCAAGCTCTCGTTCCTCAAGAGCCGCGACCTCGTCGACGTGGTGCAGTCGCTGCCCGCCCATGCCTCGGTGCGGGACGCGCTGCGGGCCAAAGGCGTCGGTGCGTCCGACGCGCACCTCGCGGCGCTCGCGCAGCTGGCCGACACCGACATGATCGTGCCCGCACCGGGTCCGGTCACCCCGGTGACACCGGTGAGCATGCCTGCCTCCACGGACACCACCCAGGGCGGCAGGCTGATCGACCGCTTCGAATCGGGTCTGGCCGCACCGATCTGCCTCACCTGGGAACTCACCTACGCGTGCAACCTGTCGTGCGTGCACTGCCTGTCCTCGTCGGGTCGTCGTGACCCGAACGAGCTGACGACCGAGCAGTGCAAGGCGCTGATCGACGAGTTCGAGCGCATGCAGATCTTCTACGTCAACATCGGCGGCGGCGAACCGACGGTGCGCCCCGACTTCTGGGAACTGGTCGACTACGCGACCGCCCACCATGTCGGGGTCAAGTTCTCCACCAACGGCGTTCGCATCAACGAGGAGGTCGCCGCCCGGCTGGCCGCCAGCGACTACGTCGACGTGCAGATCTCCCTCGACGGCGCCGACGCCGAGGTCAACGACGCCGTGCGCGGCCCCGGCTCCTACGACACCGCGATCCGCGCCCTGGAGAACCTGCACAACGCGGGCTTCAAGGACGCCAAGCTCTCGGTCGTCGCGACCCGGCACAACATCGCCCAGCTCGACGAATTCAAGGCCATCGCCGACCGTTACGGCGCGACCCTGCGCCTGACCCGCCTGCGCCCGTCGGGCCGCGGCGCCGACGTCTGGGACGAACTGCACCCGCTGCCCGAGCAGCAGCGCGAGCTCTACGACTGGCTGGTCGCCAACGGCGAGGGCGTGCTCACCGGCGACTCGTTCTTCCACCTGTCCGCCTTCGGTTCCGCGCTGCCCGGCCTGAACATGTGCGGCGCGGGCCGGGTGGTGTGCCTGGTCGACCCGGTGGGTGACGTCTACGCCTGCCCGTTCGCCATCCACGACCGGTTCAAGGCCGGAAACATCGTCGCCGACGGCGGTTTCGACGCGGTGTGGACCACCTCGGAGCTGTTCGCCGAACTGCGCGAGCCGGTCGACGGTGGCGCCTGCACCAAGTGCTCGCACTACGACGCGTGCCGCGGCGGCTGCATGGCGGCGAAGTTCTTCACCGGCCTGCCCGCCAACGGCCCGGACCCGGAATGTGTTCAGGGCTATGGCGAAGCGGCGCTGTCGATGCCTGGACGCACGATTCCCCGACCCGCGGTCGACCATTCGCGCCCGGTTCGTACCCGAGGCCGGGTGTCGCTGCCGTTGACCGTGAAGCGTGCTCCTGCCAAGGCGTGCAACGAGAGTCCGCTCGGCTAGGCGGGCCAGTTGCCGAAAGTGCGCTGCCGATCTTGTTGACGCGTCCGGTTACCGGTCACGGCGGCATTTCTGGCGGACTTTCCTCCTTTTTTGTGGGGTGATGATGTCTGCGAGCTCGACTGCGAATAGCATGCGAGGAATGCGCCATGATCGTCTGCCCGACGGCTTCGGGGTACGGATCGATCCACGGGTACGCGCATTTTCCGGGGGTCGGATCCTGATCGGTGGATCGCCCGCGCGGATGCTGCGCCTGGCCCCGGAGGCCGCCGAGCTGATCGGCGACGGGTACCTGGAGGTGACCGATACCAAGTCCGCGATCGTCGCCCGCCGGCTGCTCGATTCCGGTGTGGCGAACCCGCGGCCGCGGCTGCTGCCCTCGCTCGACGACGTCACCGTCGTCATCCCGCTCTACAACCTGTCTCTTATACACAAAA
>NZ_JBHXMY010000130.1:10661-12695 GCF_042720195.1 Nocardia sp. NPDC058497
CGCTGCGCGGGCACAACGTCATCGTCGTCGACGACGGCTCCGACGAACCGGTGCGCATCCCGCCGCGCCAGGGCCGCGGTCAGGTGACGGTGTTGCGCCACGAGACTCCGCTGGGTCCGGCGGCCGCGCGTAATGCCGGATTACAGGCGGCGACAACGGGCTTCGTCGCGTTCCTCGACTCCGACGTGGTGCCGCGCAGCGGCTGGCTGGAAGTCATGCTCGGGCACTTCAGCGATCCGCAGGTCGCGCTGGTGGCGCCGCGCATCGTCGCGCTGGACAAGGAGTCCAACGCGCTGGCCCGCTACGAGCACACCCGGTCCTCGCTCGACCTGGGCAGGCGCGAGTCCGCGGTGCACGCGCGCGGAGTCGTGTCCTATGTGCCGAGCGCGGCGCTGCTGGCCCGGCGCGCGGCGCTGCTCGGTGAGGGCGGTTTCGACGAGTCGATGCAGGTGGCCGAGGACGTCGACCTGTGCTGGCGGCTGGAACGGGCGGGCTGGCGGCTGCGCTACGAGCCCGCCGCGCACGTCGCCCACGATCACCGGGTGGCCTTCCGTGCCTGGTTCGGCCGAAAGCTGTTCTACGGCACCGGCGCCGCACCGCTGGGCAAACGGCACGCCGGAATGGTCTCGCCGCTGTCGGTGCCGACCTGGACCGTGCTGGCGAGCCTGCTGTTCGCGACCCTGTCCAAGTGGGGGCTGCTCGGCGGCCTGGTCACCCTGGCCACCGCGCTGGTGCGGATGCGGCGGGTGTTCACCGAACTGGACAACCCGACGCGCATCGCGGCGGTGTATCTCGCGCGCGGCTATTTCGCCGGAATGTGGCGGCTGGCTTCGGCGATGTGCCGCGACTACTGGCCCGTGACACTGGTCGCGGTGCTCGCCTCGCGGCGGATCCGCAAGATCGCGATCACCATGGCGCTGGCCGACGGGCTGGCCGACTGGTTCACCCATCGCGATTCCGGCGGACTCGACCCGGTGCGCTATGTCGCCTACAAGCGTCTCGACGACGTCGCCTACGGCAGCGGCCTGTGGCTCGGCGTCATCAGGGCGCGCAGCTTCGAGGCGCTCAAGCCGAGCGTGCCGCCCCGCTGAGTTTCGCTGCGTGACCAGCACTCTCGTCATCGGGGCCGGGTCGGCCGGGTGCGTGCTCGCGGCCCGGCTCAGCGCCGACCCGGCGCACACGGTCCGGGTGCTGGAGGCGGGACCGGTCTGGGCGTCGGCCGCCGAGATGCCCGCCCACCTGCTCGACCCGGGGCATCTTCCGATCGGCCCGGACTCCGACGTGGTGTGGCGGTACCCGGGAAATATCGTGCGGGGCAAGCTGATCGGCGGGTCGGGCGCGATCAACGGCAGCTACTTCGTCCGCCCCACCGCCGCCGACTTCGCGGCGTGGAGCGCGGCGGCCGACAGCACGCGGTGGTCGTTCGACGCGGTGCTGCCGCTGCTCGCCGCGCTGGAATCCGATCGGGATTTCGGGTCCGCGCCCGGACACGGCGCACACGGCCCGATCCCGGTCCAGCGCACCACCGACCCCGCTCCGGTCAGCAGGGAGTTCGCCGACCGCTGCGCGGCACTCGGTTTCGCCGAAGTCGCCGATCTCAACGCCGTCCCCGCCGGTAGCGCGCGAGCGGGCCGCGATGCCACCGCGGAGACGCCGTCCGGCGTCGACCGTGTGGAGGGTTTCGGTCGCGTACCGTTGGCGTTGTCGCGAGGCCTCCGGGCTGGTCCCGCACTCACCCATCTCTATCCCGCCCTCGCCCGGCCCAACCTGACCGTGACCGGCAGGACTACGGCGACCCGGCTGATGCTGCGCGGTTCGCGGGTCGTCGGCGTGGAGTGGGCGCGCGGTCGCGAACGGGGAACGGCCCTCGCCGACCGGGTGATCGTGTGCGCGGGCGCCGTCGAATCGGCGGCGCTGCTGATCCGCTCCGGGATCGGCCCCGAGTCGCAGCTGCGCTCGCTCGGTATTCCCGTCGTCCTGCCCGCACCGGTCGGCGCCTGGAGAACAGACCATCCGGAGATCTGTATCGAGTAC
>NZ_JBHXMY010000131.1:0-12656 GCF_042720195.1 Nocardia sp. NPDC058497
CGCCGCCACCACGTGGCGGAACCTGGCGGCGGGCGTCAGCGGAATCGGCCCGCTGACGACCTTCGACACCGACGGCTTCGGAGTCCGCATCGCGGGCCAGGTACCGGACCACTTCGACCCGAAGGCCGCGATACCCGGGGATTCGGACCACCGGATGTATTCGCGGGCAGGAGGTTTCGGCCTCGCGGCGGCTACCGAAGCCCTGCTCGACGCCGGTGCCGGCCGCGACACCTGCGACTCGGACCGGATGGGTGTCGCGATGGGCGCCACCATGGGGCGCCCCGATCTGCAGTACCTGATCGACATCGGGCGCCTGCGAGAAACCGAGCCGGACGCGTTCCTGGTGCAACCGCCGAAGACGGTCTACGCCGACGATCAGAACACACCGCTCGACGCGATGGCGCGCATGGTCGGCGCGACGGGGCCGATGGTCGGCATCAGCACCGCCTGCTCCAGCTCGGGGCACGCCATCGGCGAGGCCTTCCGCCTGATCCAGGAGGGTGATGCGGAGCTGATGGTGGCGGGCGGCTACGACTCGCTCACCAGCTGGATCGACATCCTCGGCTTCAGCCTGCTCGGAGCCATGACGGTCCGCCACAACGACGATCCGCGGTCGGCGTCGCGCCCGTTCGACGCCGACCGCTCCGGCTTCGTCATCGGCGAGGGCGCGGTCGTGTTCGTCCTGGAGGAACTGGAGTCGGCGCGGGCGCGGGGCGCCCGGATACACGCCGAAGTCCTCGGTTACGGCTCGACGATGAACGCGTGGCGAATCACCGATTCCCCGCCGGACGGGTCGGGCGCCATCCAGGGGATGGAGGCCGCGATCGCGGAATCCGGCCTCGGCACTGCCGACATCGACTACATCGTCGCCCACGGCACGGGAACCGCGGGCAACGACGCGTCGGAAACCACCGCCATCAAGAAGGTCTTCGGCGATGACGCCTACCGTCTCGTGGTCAGTTCGCCCAAGTCCATGGCTGGCCATCTGACCGGGGCGGCCGCCGCGCTCAACGTCCTCGCGGCGATCGGCGCCATGCGCGATTCGCTGGTACCGCCGACGGTCAACCTCGATCGACCAGACCGCGGCCTCGACCTCGACTACGTCCCGCATCGAGCCCGGCATACGCCGGTCGCCGCGGCTCTCGTCAACGCCTTCGCCTTCGGCGGAACCAACACCAGTCTTGTCGTCGGCGCTTCGAGCCCGGACCGGCGACGAAGGGAGCAGCAATGACCATCATCTTCACCGAGCCGGACCGCACAGCCGCGTCGCACCTCGGCGCCGACCTCGACCGCATCCTCGAACTGCGGCCGGGAAGAAGCGGCGTCGCGCTGTGCAACGTCGCGGGAACCCTGCCGCTGTTCAGCACGCACTTTCCGCGCTACCCGATCCTGCCGGGCGTGCTGATGCTCGAAAGCATGGCCGCGCTCGCCGCGGCGGCCGCGGGCGGCCCGTGGCGGCTGAGCTCGGTCCGCGGCCTGCGCTTCCGGCAGTTCGTGGTGCCCGGCGACCAGGTGATCATCACCGTCGATCTGCTCGAACACGCGGGAGACACGAGTCGCTGGAAGGCCGAGGCCCGGGTCGAGGGCCGGCTGGTCGCCTCGGCGCGCTCGCTGGAGATGAGCTCGGTCGAACCGGAGGCGCGGCCATGACCGAGCGTCGCGTAGTGGTCACCGGAATCGGGCTGATCACGGCACTGGGCGAAGGCTGGGCGCGCACGTGGGAAGCGATCGTCGAGGGAAGGACGGCGATCGGTCCCCTGCGCGGCTACGACCCCGCGCCGCTGCGGACCAGGCTCGGCGCCGAGATCACCGGCTTCGACCCGACCCGTTTCGTCGCGCGCCGATCGTTGCGCATGGTCAACCGCGGTGATCAGTTCGCGATCACCGCCGCGACACTCGCACTCGAGGACGCCGGTCTCGCCGACGCGGAACTCGGCTACCGCACGGGTCTGTTCCTCGGCGGGAACAAGGAGATGGCGCGGCTGGAGCCGCTCACCCAGGTCGCCGGGTTGCGCGATCCGGACGGCAACGTTTCGCTGCGCCGCATCGGCGAGGGCGTCTCGCGGTTCGTCTCACCGCTGGTGTATGTCGAAGCGCTCCAGCCCGCCGGGGTCTTTCACGTCTCGCAGAAATTCGGAATGCGCGGACCGAACGCGTTCTACGCCGGCACGGCGGAGTCCGGGATCACCGGCATCGGCCGCGGGATGCGTGCGATACGCCGCGGCGAGGCCGACCAGGTCGTGGCAGGTGGCTACGACGACGCGGTCACCTGGTGGTCGATGTCCAAGATGGATGGGCTCGGAGTACTCAGCCCGCGAAACGACCTGTGCGAACGCGCCTTTCGCCCCTTCGACCGTGATCACAGTGGTTCGGTGCTCGGCGAGGGCGGGGCGGTGCTCGTCCTCGAGGAACGCGAGCACGCGTTGCGGCGCGGGGCGCGGTGCTACGCGGAGGTCACCGGCATGGGTTCCGGGAACGACGGCGCGCGTCTCGCGGCGCCACACCCGCGCGGCAGGGGTCTGGCCAGGGCGATCAGCCGCGCTCTCACGGACGCGGCGGGCCAGGGCGCACCCGACTACATCGCCGCCCACGGGTGCGCCACGCCGAAGGGCGATATCAGCGAAACCCGCGCGCTGCACGACGCGCTCGGCGACGCCGCGTGCCGCGCCCAGATCAGCAGCGTCAAACCGCAGACCGGCCACCTGGTGGGTGGCGCGGGGGCGCTGAACGTCGCGGTCGCCGCGCTCGCGCTGGACACCGGCGTCGTGCCGGCGACACCGAACCTCGAAACACCCGCCGCCGGCTGCGATCTGGACTGGATCCCGGGATCGGCCCGGGAGTCGGGACCGGGGACCGCCCTCGCCCTCGCCCGCGGCCTGCACGGCCAGGCCGTCGCCATCGCACTCCGCAAAGCTGGCTGAAAACCTCAGGAGGACAGACGAAATGAACGAAGCCGCCACCGCGACGCGACGCGTCGTCATCACCGCCGTCGGTGCGGTGACCGCACAGGGAACCGGGGCCGAGGCGCTGTGGGAAGGCGTGCGCGACGGCCGCGTCGCCATCGGGCCAGTGCAGGGTCTTCCACTGGAGCGATACCGCACCTCGATCGGCGGGCAAGTGCCGGACATGCGCCGACCGGCCTACGACTACCTGACCGAACTCGGCATCCAGCACCCGGAACCAGCGCTCGACTTCGCCCTGGTCGCGGCCGAGGAAGCCATGGCCGCGGCCGGGATCGCCGTGCCGGCGGACCGCTGGGGTGTGGCGTTCGGAACCTGCAACGGCGGGACGTTCAGCGGCGAGCAGGCGCTGCACCGAGCCCGCACCGGCTCCTCGGTACTCGCCGGCGACCGGCACCTGCTGCTCGTACCGCCGCACGGCCTGGCCGAGGCCTTGAGCGCGGCCTTCGGACTCGGTGGACCGGTCGTCTCGGTCAACACCGCGTGCGCCTCGGGCGCCCACGCCATCGCGCATGCCACGGAGATCATTCGCGCCGGGCGGGCCGACGCGATGCTGGTCGGCGGGAGCGACTCTCTCACGGAGTCGGCCTTCGCCGGATTCGACAGCGTGGAGGCGCTGTCCGAGCGGCCGTGCGCGCCGTACTCGCGGGACCGCGATGGCCTCTCGCTCGGTGAAGGCAGCGGAATGCTCGTCCTCGTCGAGGAGTCGATCGCCCGTGCCGCAGGCGCCCCCATCCTGGCCGAGGTGCTCGGGTACGGCATGTCCGCCGACGGCTATCACCCGACGGCGCCGCATCCGCAGGGCGAGGGCGCCGCGCGCGCCATCCGCGACGCGCTCGATGTCGGCGGGCTCACACCCACCGATGTCGCCTACATCAACGGACACGGAACCGGAACACCGAAAAACGACCCGGCCGAATGCAATGCGGTCCGCTCGGCGTTCGGGGATGCCGTCGACAAGGTCATCCTGAGCAGCACCAAGTCGATGATCGGGCATCTGCTCGGCGCGGCAGGCGCGGTCGAGGGAATCGTCACGGTGCTGGCGCTGCGCGAGCAGCTCGCGCCGCCCACCGCCGGGTTCACCACGGTCGATCCGAAATGCGGCTTGGATGCCGCACCCGGCACGGCACGTCCGGCCGATATCGGTGTCGCGCTGTCGAACAACTTCGCCTTCGGCGGCGCCAACGCGACGGTAGCCTTCCGCAGGCCCGGCGAACTGCGCGGCGATCCGCGGCCGGACGATACCGATGCCGTCGTCGTGACGGGACTCGGTGTGCTCACTCCGGGCGGGACGAGCGCGGACGAGCTGTGTCAGACCTTCCGCGCGGGACACCGCATCGGCCGCGAGGAGCGCGGTCTCCGGATCGCGCAGCTCGAGGCCGATCTCGAGGCGTACACGATGCCGCGCGAACGACGCCGAATGGACCGATTCGGCCAGCTCGCGGTCGCGTCCTGCCGTATCGCGCTCGAGCACGCCTGCCTGGAAGCCGACGACCGGACCGGAGTCGTACTCGGTACCGGAATCGGCCCGATGCGCAGCATCGAGGACTTCTTCCTGCCGACCCTGCAGGGCAATCCGGGCAGTCCCGCCGTCTTCCCCAACACCGTCTTCAACGCGGCGGCGGGCCAGGTGGCCATGGTGCTCGGGGCCAAGGGGCCGACATCCACCGCGACGGCGGCGCACGCGGCGGGCGCGTCCGCGCTGACCATCGCGTTCGACCTGCTGCGCACCGGCAAGGCGGACGCCGTCCTGTGTCCCGCCGTCGACGAACTGACGGCCCACGTCATCGACGCCTACCGCGGCACGCCGCTGTTCGGCGGCCGGACGGGATGGGACTACCTGCTCGCGGAGGGCAGCGTCACGCTGCTGCTCGAGCGGGCGTCGGCAGCGGCCGCCCGCGGTGTCCCGGCCCTGGCCGAGTTCGGCGGATACGCAACGACATCCGACGCCCTCGGGATCGGGCGCTGGGACCGCTACGGACACGGTATCGAGCGCGCGATGCGTCATGCCTTGGCCGACGCACGGATCGATGCCGCGCAGCTCTCGGCGATCTGGACGAACGCCGCCGGGCTCCGGGTTGTCGACGGGCCGGAAGCTCGTGCCATCGACCGTCTCGGCGCACCGGACCGCTGCCGCAGGCAAGCCCCGAAGCGGGTCCTCGGCGAACCGATCGGCGCGGGCGCCCAACTGTCCGCGGCCCTGGCGACCGCGTCCTTCCGGCACGAGCCGCAAGCCGGACCCGTACTGATCAACAGCTCATCGCTCGGTGGCACGCACACCAGCCTCGTTTTCCACCCACCCCAGAACTGACCCTCGAAACTGACGGAGCCACACCATGACTCATTCGACGAACCGACACGTATCGATCCTCGCAACCGGATCACATCTGCCCGGCGACCCCATCGACAACGCCGATCTGGAACGACTCTGCGGACCACTGGCGCAGGAGGTCCTCGACGGCATCCAAGTGCGACAACGACATTGGATGATCGATCCCCAGACCGGCGAGCACCGGACCGGAACCGCCGCGATGGCTACCGCCGCGGCGCGGCAAGCTCTGGACCGAGCGGGCCTGCAGCCCAGCGATGTCGACCTGCTCATCATGTCGACGGCGAGCCCGGACTACCCGCTGCCGATCGCCTGCACCTATGTCCAGGAGAACCTCGGACTGGACCGCTGTGCCGTGGTCGAGCTGCGCGCCGGCTGCGTCGGCGCCGTGCAGGGCATGGATCTGGCCAGGCGCTACCTGGCGGACGGCACCTACAACTGCGCCATAGTCATCGGCGCCGAGTCGATTTCGCCCATGCTCGCCCCGCTGTATCTCGGCCAGGACCCCGAGCGAGTGCGGATGCGCGACCGGCTTCCGATCTACACCTTCGGCGATGGTGCGGGCGCGGTGCTGCTGCGCGCGAGCGATGCCGAGGACACCGGCGCACCCGGATACGCCTTCGCGACGCAGTGCATGGGCGGCGACCGCAAGCCCGGGATGCAGATCATCGGTGGCGGATCGCATGCCCCGGCCGCCGAACAGATGCGCCGCAAGCACCCCGTCGAACTGCGTATCGACATTCCCGGCACCACCCGATTCGGGCCCCAGGTCCTGGCCGCCGGGCTCCGTGACCTGCTCGACCGCTCCGGACTGGAGATGGGCGACTTCGATGCCGTCGTCCTGCCGGAAGGCAACGCGGACTACTTCGCCGGCGAATTCGAGGCCGCCGGCATCTCGGCGCAGGACCAGGCGGCGCTGCAGAAGAGCATCACCGAAAACCTCGGCGACGTCGGCGCCACGGGTTCGGCCGCGGTGCCGCTGGCACTCGACGATGCCTGGGTGACGGGCAAGGTCAGCCCCGGTGACACTGTCTTGCTGATGGCGATCGAGGCCAGCCGGTATCTCTATGCCGGGCTGACTCTGCCGTGGGAGGCGCCGACGCCATGACCACGACCGAAGAGCTGAACCAGAGCGTCATCCGCAGACTGTTCCACGAACTGGTGAACACCGGCGATTTCGCCGTGGTGGATGACATCTATCGACCCGATGTCGTCGATCACCAGCCGATGCCGGGCGCCCCCGCCGGGCGCGATGGCGTGCGATACACGATCGCTGTGCTGCGCGAGAGCTTCCCCGACCTGCACGTGACGATCGATGAGAGCTACGCGTACGCCGACCGGGTGACCATCCGCTACACCTGGCGCGGCACCCACACCGGCGAACTACTCGGCCTCGCACCGACCGGCCGCCGGATCGAGTACCAGGGGATCGCCGAGTGGCGACTGATCGACGGGCTCGTCGCCGACCGCTGGGATCTGGGCATCGAATCCGGCATCCTGCCCGCGCTCGGCTTGGGCTGGCTCGCCCGCGGCCGCGTGCGGGCCGGGAAGGTGCGGTCGGCGCGAGCGCGCCGTCGAGCCGAAGGGACGAGACGATGACCAGGACACGCACCGGCCGAGCCCTCATCGCAGGCGGCGGCATCGGCGGGATGGCGACGGCACTGGCCCTGCAGCACAAGGGCTTCGACTCGGTTGTCTTCGAACAGGCGCAGGCGCCGCGCGACGGGGGCGCCGGGGTCCACCTCTGGACCAACGGGATGCTCGCGCTCGACTCGCTCGGCGTTGCCGACACGGTACTGAAAACGACGGCGGCACAGCAGTTCTGCCACTTCAGCACGTGGCGCGGTGCGGAACTGGCCGCTTGGCCGGTGGGCGAGTTCGCCGCACAGTACGGCCGGCCCACCATCGCCGTCGAGCGCTCGGCCCTGCACGCCGCATTGCGGAACAGCCTGGACAGCACCAAGTTCCACACAGGCGCCCGTGTCGTCGACTTCACGCAGGACGAGCGCGGTGTCGCGGTGCGGCTCGCGGACGGGCACATCGAACGCGGCGACCTCTTGATCGGCGCGGACGGCATCTACAGCGCGGTTCGCGCCGGGCTGCCCGGCATGAGACCACTGCGGAACAACGGCTATATCGCCTGGCGCGGCAAGGCCTTTCTCGAGCATGACCTGATTCCGCCGGGAAGCTTCAACGCCATGTTCGGTCCGGGTACCCGGTTCGTCTACTACGATGTCGCGCCGGGAGTTGTGCATTGGATGTCGGTAGCCAACGGGCCCGCCGACGACCGCGATGACTCGGGTGTCCTTCAGTTGCTCACCGACCGTCATCGCCGGTGGGCAGCACCAGTCGAGGACATTCTGGCTGCGACACCGCCGTCGGGCATCATCCGCAGCGCCGCACTAGACCGGAAACCGGACCGGCGGTGGGGCACGGGCCGGGTCACCCTGCTCGGGGACGCGGCACATCCCATGGCATTCAACATCGGGCAGGGCGCATGCCAGGCCGTGGAAGATGCCGTGGTGCTGGCCGAATGCCTCGCCTCGACACCGGCCGATCCGGTCACCGCGTTGCGCGCGTACGAGAAAGAACGCCGGGCCCGAACCGCACACCTGCAGCGGGTCGCCTGGTGGCTCGGACGCATGGCGTCGGTGGAGCATCCGGCTCTGGTCCGAATGCGAGAAGTCTTCATGCGCTCGACCTATCCGACAATCCTCTTCGCGGCCGAGCGGAAACAGATGTCCTACTCCCCCTCCCCGACCATCCGAAATTCGAGGCAACGATGAAGGCAATTTTCTACCGCAGCTACGGCGATGCGGACGTCATGGAATACGGCGACTTGCCCGAGCCGAAGTTGGGTCCCTCCTCGGTACTCGTCCGGGTCAAGGCGGCGGCGGTGAACCCGCTCGATTGGAAGGCCCGCGAAGGCCTGTACGACGGCTTCATGGACACGGTGTTTCCAGTGGTTCCGGGAATCGATTTCTCCGGCGTCGTCGAGCGCGTCGGATTCGGTGTTCGTGACCTCGCACCGGGCGACGAAGTGATGGGATGTGTACCGAACGACGAGTACCTGTCGCGCGGAACCGTCGCCGAACTGACGTCCGCCCCCGCGCGGTGTGTGATCCGAAAGCCGTCGTTTTTGAACTGGATCGAAGCAGCCGCGCTCCCGCTGGTCGGGTTGTCCGCGTACCAGGGCATGAACCATCTCGCCGTACGGGATGGCGAAGTCGTCCTGGTGCACGGAGCTGCCGGCGGTGTGGGTTCGATGGCGGTCCAATACGCGGTCAAACTCGGGGCCCGCGTCATCGGGACGGCAAGCGAACACAACCACGACTTCCTCCGTTCGCTGGGAGCCGAGCCGGTCGACTACCGCCGCGGGCTCGCGGAATCGGTCGCCGCGCTCGCTCCCGGTGGCGTCGACGCCGTGCTCGACGCCTCCGGTAAGCGGACGCTGCGCACCGTAGCGCCACTGCTGAAGGAGGGCGGGCGGCTGGCATCGGTTGCCGATCCCGGGGTGCGCTCGGCCGGCGGCACCTACGTTTTTGCCCAAGCGATCTCGGACGATATCCAGAAAATGGTCGCGCTGGCCGAAGAAGGAACGATGCATGCGCCGATATCGGCCGTCTACCCGCTCGAGAACGCGGTCGAAGCATTTCGCGAGAGCCAAGCCGGTCATGCCCGCGGCAAGATCGTCGTGGCGGTCGGCTGCGCGCCGTCCGGGATGTGATGGCGATAGTTCACGACGAAACCCGCCCTGGCCGCGGCGATGATCACCACCGCGACCCCGGGCGGGGCTGGAGACATGACCTAGGCCGGCCCCAGCCGACGGTGAATCGTCACACCCGGAACCGGCTTGGAGCGGACCGGTTTCGGTGGGAGCGCGAGTCGGAACACCCTCGCCCACGTGGAACCGAACCGCCGGAAGAATCCGCCCGTCTGGTAGGGAACTCCGTGCCTTTCGAACACCGCCCTGATCTCTCCCGATATTTCCGGATACCGATGGGCGGGAATGTCGGGGAACAAGTGATGCTCGATATGGTGTGAGAGGTGTCCGGACATGATGTGGAACAGCTTGCCGCCGTCGATATTCCCGGAACCCAGCATCTGCCGCAGGTACCACTCGCCGCGAGTCTCGTTCGCGGTCTCCGCATCGCTGAAAGTGTGTGCACCGTTGGGGAAATGACCGCAGAGGATGATCGAGTACGTCCAGACATTGCGGACTACGTTGGCAATGGCGTTACCGCACAATGTCTTGACGAACAGGGGACCGGTCAGCGCGGGAAAGACCAGGTAGTCCTTGAGTACTTGCCTGCCTGCTTTGTGCAACGAACCCCTGATCAGTGGCTTGACCTCACTCCACTCACGATCGCCCTTGGCGATGTTCTCGGGTTCGAGGTCGTAAACCGCCAGAGCCCACTCGAAGAACACCATGGTCAGGAACGACACCATCGGGCCCGCGAGATGCGCGGGCTTCCATTCCTGGTCCTCGTCCATGCGAAAGAGGCCGTAGCCGAGATCGCGGTCACGCCCGACGATGTTGGTGTACGTGTGATGCTTGAAGTTGTGCGAGTGCTTCCACTGATCGGTCGCGCACGCCATGTCGAATTCGAAGTCACGGGAATTCACCCCGGGATCACGCATCCAGTCGTATTGGCCGTGCAGGACGTTGTGGCCTACTTCCATGTTGTCCAGGATCTTCGACACGCTGAGCGCACCGACCGCGGCCAACCAGAGCGGCCGCCGGGAACCGAGATACATCAGTCCGCGGCCGGCGACCTCGAAGGCACGCTGCACCTTGATGATCTTGTAGATGTGCGCGCGGTCCTGCTCACCGAGATCTGCGACGATCCGGGCGCGCACCGCATCCAGCTCGCGACCCAGCTCCTCGACCTGCTCTGCGGTGAGTACCACTGTGGCGCCTGCTTCTTCGCACATGTCGACTCCTTGATTCGTGCGGTCAGATGTCGAGGACGACGTCGCCAACCGGAGCCGAAATACACAGCTGGATGGGCTGATCGGGTTCGCAGGCGGTGTCGCCGGTGCGCAGGTTTCGCGTGCACCCGGACTTCTTGATCGAGACACAGGAGTAACAGATCCCCATGCGGCATCCGTGTTCGGGAGCGAGGCCGGCCGCTTCGGCTTGGTCGAGCAGGCTGGCGCCGGAGTTGTCGGTGGTTACCCCACTCGCCGCGAACGAGACCCTGCCGGTCGCTTCGTCGTCGATGGCGACCACCGGAGGCGTGAAAACCTCTGCGTACAAATTTGTTTCGGATCCCAGTTCGCGATAGAGCGCACGGACGGCGCCCAGTAGCGCGGTGGGGCCGCAGACGAATGTCGCTGCCTGTCGATGCCACGGCGCGACAGTCCGAAGATGCTCGATTCCGAAGTGCCCGGACAGATCCGCGTCGTTCTCCTGCGCGGTGTAGGCGAATGTGACGTGAAAGCCGCGGTTGCGTGCCGCGATCGCGGCGAGCTCGGTCCGGTAGGGCACATCGCCCTCGGTGTCGGCATAGTGCAGGAATGCGACCGCACCGGTGTATCCCTCGTCGTCGAGTGTCCGCAGCATCGACAGCACCGGCGTGATGCCACTACCCCCGCTGATCAGCAGAATGTTGTTCGGCCGCGGCGTCGGCATCCGGAAGGTGCCCGCGGCTTGCGACAAGGTCACGACGAGGCCCGGCCGTGCCTCGGCATGCAAGTACCGCGACACCAGACCGCGCGTATGACGCTTGATGGTCAATTCGATGCGGCCGTCATCGCGATACCGCGAGGATGCCGGGGAGTAGCACCTGGTGTGCCGCACGCCGTCGACGACGACGCCGACCTGGACGAACTGGCCCGCGTCGAATCCCTCCCATTGCCAGGTCGGCCGAAGGATGAGCGTGACAGTTTCGCGGGTCTGGCGGTGCACGTCGACAACCTCTGCGCGCAAGTCGCGCACCGACGCCATGGGATTGACGAGCTCCAGGTACCGGTCCAGATTGTGCGGCGTCGCCATGGCATCCACAAGGGACAGCAGCCTGCGCACAGATCGAAATCGACGCGGTACTCGCCTCATCTCGGTGGGCTGATCGTTCACGTCCGCACTCCTTGTGCGCTGGAGTTTCAGGAGAAATCCAGTGTGGGCCGGGAGCGTCGCGCCACTCTTCCGCAACAGGGATGAACCCGCTCCCCCAGGGGTGGACTGTGGTGCGTTCAGCCCGCGGGGTGAAACGACGAGTATCTGTGCACGCGCAAATATCGGCCGTCGGAAGAGCCGATCCGGTCATGCCCGCGGCAAGATCGTCGTGGCGGTCGGCTGCGCACGGACCGAGATTTGACGGCGCCTATTCGATTGCGTCGTAAACCACTTCGGTAGTTCACGACGTTAACTACATCTATTCATCAACACCCCGTAGGTGTCGCCATTCCACCCCTGAGGGTGATGCGATCCAACGTCCACGGATGGACGATAGAAGTACAGCGATGCTCCGCTCGAAAGGCAGAATTCCAGTGCCCACCCCGAACGAACCGGCCGAAGCCGACGCCGTCGGACAAACCGCTCCGCCGCCCCGTCGGGCATCGCTGGCCAACCACACAGCGCAATT
Source organism: Nocardia sp. NPDC058497 (assembly GCF_042720195.1). Taxonomy (NCBI): domain Bacteria; kingdom Bacillati; phylum Actinomycetota; class Actinomycetes; order Mycobacteriales; family Nocardiaceae; genus Nocardia; species Nocardia sp. NPDC058497. Next base: position 11,877 of record NZ_JBHXMY010000131.1, read on the forward strand.
CCGCGTCACCCGAGTCCGGCGACCTTCGGGCGCACGCCTGAGGGGTGAGAAGAATGGGTGATCTACACGCACCGCTTCATGCGGTCGCGCGGCCGTGCCTGCTGATCGTCCTCGGTGGATTCACCGTCATGGGTGGGCTCGCACCGGATATCGAGGCACACGCGGCTCCGGCGTCGTCGGCAGCATTCACGACATACCGCACCGAGATCGCGCGACAGGATCCCGGCCCAGCCATCCCTGGGCCGGCCATTCCTGCGCCGAATAACCCTGGGTCGGTCATTCCGGGCCCGAACAACCCTGGGTCGGACCAGGCAGGCGGTGGGACGCACAATCCTGGCTGGGGCGGCGGTTTGACAGCCGATCCTGGCGGCGGCGGCAACCCTGGCGGTGGCGGCAACCCCGGTGGCGGTAACCCCGGTGGCGGTAACCCCGGCGGTGGTGGCGGCGCACCCGGCGGCGGCGCACCCGGCGGCGCACCCGGCGGCGGCGCACCCGGCGGCGGCGGTGGGTCCGGGGGCGGCGGTACCGACACTCCCGGCGGCGGAACCGGCGGCTGGCCCGGCGGCGGGACCGACACTCCCGGCGGCGGTGGCGGGACCGACAACCCTGACTGGGGCGGTGGGACGGACAACCCTGATGTCGACATCCCCGACATCGAGATCGACCCCAACATTCCCGACATCGAGACCAACCCCAACATTCCCGACATCGAGACCAACCCCAACATTCCCGACCAAGAACACCAACCCCACCAAGCCCACCAAGAGCACCACAACACAC
>NZ_JBHXMY010000132.1:0-12564 GCF_042720195.1 Nocardia sp. NPDC058497
GAGCAATCCGGCGTCGGCGAACTGTCCGGCGAGGTGGCCCCCCCCGCTTATATCCGAATGTGGGAACGCCCGGGGGGGGCACCAAAGTAAGGTGAACCCCCCCCCCCCACCCCCCCCCCAACCCCCCACACCCCCCCCCCGCCACGGCGGGGCGGGGGATTTCTTTGCTTCACGTGAAACGTCGCGATCAGTCGGCCACCGAGGCGAAGCCGTTGACGACCAGCGCGTCGTAGACATCGTGCGGGTTGGTGCCGAGATCCCAGCGGCCGAAGATCAGCAGCCGCTCCGAGCCTTCGTGCTGGACGTCGATCTCGAGCATCGCCGACTTCCGGCCGAGGCGGCGGTAGGAGACCATCCGGATCCGGTCGATCCGGTCCAGCGGGTACTCCTTCGGCCCGGTGAGCGTGCCGACAACCAGGCGCGGCGCGGGGCCGGACACCATGGTCAACCGGGGGCGCTGACGGAGACCGAGCACGGCCATCCCCAGGACGGCGACCGCGGCCAGGCCGACGAGCAGCCTGCTCGGTCCGTCCTGAGCCAGCACAGCCGCCACGACCAGGATCAAGCCGCCGCCGGAGACCGCGACGAGACCGGCCGTGGGAGTTGTCCACTTCACGCGGCGTCGTCCCCCATTGCTCCTCGAGTTGTCCACAGCTTCATCCACAGGTGTGCATGAATAACACCGGTGTAATCCGGCGCGTACCGGCTGGTCAGCGCCATCGCATGGTCATGATCAGGCCGATGACCATCAGGCCGAACCCGATCAGGAAGTTCCACGCGTTGAGATCGTTCATCCAGCCGATCTGCTCGGCGGCCAGGTAGTACACCAGCAGCCAGACGAGGCCTGCCAGCATGAAACCAAGCATGATCGCGACGTACCAAGCCGGCGACGGGCCCGCCTTCACCTTCACCGGGGTGCGGCTGGCAGGGCTCGGGGTGTAGTCGGCCTTCTTACGGACCTTGGACTTGGGCATGACGTCCTCGAATTCGGAATACAGGTAACTCCTAGGCTATCCCACCAGGTATTGAATGCGACGACCTACGGGGTCGGCACGTACTCTCGACGCATGCGTGTTCTGGTCGTCGACAACTACGACAGCTTCGTGTTCAACCTGGTGCAGTACCTCGGCCAGCTTGGTGCCGAGGCCGTGGTCTGGCGCAACGACGATCAGCGCCTCGCCGATCTGGACACCCTGCTCACCCGCGGCGACGAGGGCGGGACCTTCGACGGCGTGCTCGTCAGCCCGGGGCCGGGCAGCCCCGACCGGGCGGGCGCCAGCATCCCGCTGGTCCACGCGGCGGCCAAGCACCAGGTGCCGTTGCTCGGCGTGTGCCTCGGGCACCAGGCCATCGGCGAGGCGTTCGGCGGCACAGTGGACCGGGCGCCGGAGCTGCTGCACGGTAAGACCAGCCAGGTGTTCCACCTCGGGTCCGGCGTGCTGGCCGGCCTGCCCGACCCGTTCACCGCCACCCGCTACCACTCGCTGACCGTCCTCCCCGAGACGATCCCGGACGAGCTCGAGGTCGTCGGCCACACCGAGAGCGGGATCGTGATGGCCATGCGCCACCGCACCCTGCCGATCCACGGCGTGCAGTTCCATCCCGAGTCGGTGCTCACCCAGGGCGGACACCGGATGCTGGCCAACTGGCTCGAGGTGTGTGGGCAGCGCCCCGCCGAGGCCCTGGTGTCGGCGCTCGAAGCGGAGGTCGCCGCGCTGGTGACCCAGTGAGGCCCTGGGTACTGCTGTCGGTGGCCGCCAGCCTGGACGGCTATATCGACGACACCAGCGCCCAGCGGCTGCTGCTGTCCAACAGCGCGGACTTCGACCGGGTCGATCAAGTGCGTGCCGAGTCCGACGCGATCCTGATCGGCGCGCAGACACTGCGCGCCGACAATCCCCGGCTGCTGGTCAACAGCGCCGAGCGCAGGGCTGACCGGGTGTCGGCGGGCAAGCCGGAGTATCCGGTCAAGATCACCGTCACCGCTTCGGGTGAGCTCGATCCCGAGCTGCGTTTCTGGCATTCGGGCGGCGACAAGCTCGTCTACACCTCCGATGCGGGCGCGGCGACGCTGGGTGACCGGCTGGCCGGGCTGGCCGAAGTCGTCGCGCTCGGCCCCGAACTCGCGCTGTCCGCCCTGCTCGACGACCTCGGCGAACGCGGTATCCACAGGCTGATGGTCGAGGGCGGGACCGGGATGCACACCGGTTTCCTCGCCGCGGACCTGGTCGACGAGATCCGGCTCGCGATCGCGCCGATCCTGGTCGGCGACCCCGCCGCGCCGCGCTTCGTCGGCCCGGCCCAGTTCCCCGGCGGTGCACAACGCCGGCTGCGCCTGGCGGGTGTGGAACAACTTGGGGATGTCGCTGTGCTGAAGTACCTGGTCGGCGCCGCGGACGAGCCCGATCGCTAACCGGCCCTGTGTTCGAAATCATGGGACCGACCTGCGGAAATATCACTGTCCACAGTTTGTCGAACGAATCGCTGCACACCTGAACATGACCGACTCCACATCATGCGACAGTTGTGGATAACTCCCGACCAGCAGGGGAATTCGATGAGCGCAGACAGTGCCGAGAGCACCGACCACCGATTCATGCACAGGGCGATAGACCTGGCCAGGAACTGTCCGCCCAGCACAACGGCCTACTCCGTGGGCGCGGTGATCGTCGCCGACGGAGTGGAGATCGCGACCGGCTGGTCGCGCGAGACCGACGAGAAGGTGCACGCGGAGGAATCGGCGCTGAACAAGCTCGACCCCGACGACCCACGGCTGACCAGGGCGACGATCTACAGCACGCTCGAACCGTGCTCGACCCGCGCCACGGCGAGCCGACCGCCGTGTACCGACCGGATCCTGGCCGCCGGTATCCCGACCGTCGTCATCGCCTGGCGCGAGCCGAGCTTGTTCGTCGCCGCGTGCGAGGGTGTGGACAAACTCCGCGAGCACGGCGTGCGCGTAGTGGAGCTCACCGACCTGGCGGAGGAGGCCATGTCGATGAACACTCACCTCGATCTGAGCTGAGGCTCAGGGCCGCCCGTAGATGGCGGTCACGAACTCACCCAGCTGATTGTCGTCGAGATGCCTGGCCAGATCGGCCTCGCTGATCATGCCGACCAGCCGTTTGTTATCGATCACCGGCATCCGCTTGACCCGATGACTCTCCATCTGGTCGAGCACGTCTTCCACATCCGCGTCGGCGCTGACCCAGCGCGGGGTCGACTCGCACAGTTCGGCCGCGGTCGTCGTCTCGGGGGACAGGCCGAGCGCGATGCACTTCACGACGATGTCGCGGTCGGTGATGATGCCGCACATGCGCTCGTCGTCATCGGCGACGACGAGCGATCCGACGCCGAGATCGGCCATCGCCGTCGCGGCGGTCGATACGGTGTCGCCGCGGGTGATCCACTGCGCACCGGGCTTCATGATGTCCCTGGCCGTGGTCATAGGGCTACCTCCTCGTTCAGCGTTGCTGTTGGGATGAAGCAGCCTCATTCTGCGCCCGCCGCGCCGCGGCGGGTAGGTTCTCCACGCAATCGAGACCTCAGCGCGGAATCGGTGAAGCACCTACCTGCAGCACGACATTGCTAGTCATGGTGACCGAGGACCCCGCCGCCGGACTCTGGCCGACGACCTTGCCGGACGCACTGCCGTCGAGCGTGATCACCGTGGTCTGGCTGAGCTGACCCGTCCAGCCGAGCCCGCGCAGCTGTTCCTGCGCCTGGGTCGGGGTGAGTCCGCTCAGATCGGGGACGATGATCCGGTCACCGGCCGAGACCTGCACGGTGATGGTCGACCCCTTCTCCGCGTTGCTGCCGCCCGCCGGGTTGGTGGAGAGCACCTGCCCCCTCGGCGCGGTCGACTTCACCTCCTGGATCTCGACCTTGAAGCCCGCGCTGTCGGCCAGATTCGGCTGGGCGACAGCGATGTCCTGGCCGACCACCGTCGGCACCCTGACCTGCTCCGGCCCCGAACCGATGGTGATGACGATGGGCTGATCGATGTCGACCCGCACGCCCGCGCTCGGCTCCTGCGAGATCACCTTGTCGGTCTCGGCGGTGCTCGACGCCTTGCGCGCCACGTTCGGGTTCAGCTGCAGCCCGATCGAATTCAGCTTCTGCTCGGCCTCGGCCTGCGTGAGACCGGCCAGCCGCGGCACCTGGACCTGCGACGGACCTGTCGAGACCTGCAGGGTGACGGTGCTGCCCTCGTCGATCCGGGAACCGCCGAGCGGCTGGGTCGCGATGACATTGCCCGGCGTCACCTTGCCGTCCGGTTTCTGCAGTACGGCGACATTGAACCCAGCGTTCTGCAGCGCGGTCTGCGCCTGCTGGGAGGGCTGGCCCGACACATCGGGCACGGCGACCTGGTCGGGCTTGCTACCCGGCCCGACCAGTACCCAGAACAACCCGAAGGCCACCGCCAGCGCGGCGGCGACACCGAGCGCGATCAGACCGGTGCGGTTGCGTTCTTCGGCGGGCGGGATCGCGGCCTGCTCGGAGGTGTCGTCGCGGCGATCACGGAACGTCCGCGGGGGCGGCTCGTCGTCGTAGTCCATGATGGTGGTGCGATCTTCGTCGTTCATCACCATCGGCGCGATCGGCTTCTGCCCGCCGAGCACCCGGATCAGGTCGGCGCGCATCTCCGCGGCCGTCTGGTACCGGTTGGCCGGATTCTTGGCCATCGCCTTGAGAATCACCGAATCCAGTTCGCGCGGCACGCCGGGATTGACCGACGACGGCAGCGGCGGATCCTCCTTGACGTGCTGATACGCGACCGCGACCGGCGAGTCGCCGGTGAACGGCGGCTGCCCGGTGAGGATCTCGAACAGCACACAGCCGACCGAGTACACATCCGAGCGGGCGTCGACGGTCTCGCCACGCGCCTGCTCCGGCGAGAGGTACTGGGCGGTGCCGATCACCGCGGCGGTCTGGGTCATCGGGTTGGAGCTGTCGGCGATCGCGCGGGCGATGCCGAAGTCCATCACCTTCACCGCGCCGGCGCGGTTGATCATGATGTTGGCCGGCTTCATGTCGCGGTGCACGATCCCGGCCTTGTGGCTGAAATCGAGCGCGGCGCACACGTCGGCCACGACTTCCATCGCCTTGCGCGGCGCCAGCGGGCCCTTGCCGCGGACGATGTCGCGCAGGGTGTCGCCCTCGACGTACTCCATCACGATGTAGGGCAGCGGACCGCCGTCGACGGTGGCCTCGCCGGTGTCGTACACCGCGACGATCGCCGGATGGTTGAGCGCGGCCGCGTTCTGCGCCTCCCGCTTGAACCGCAGGTAGAACGTGGGATCGCGGGCCAGATCGGCCCGCAGCACCTTGATCGCGACGTCACGCGAGAGCCGCACGTCGCGTGCCTTGTGCACCTCCGACATGCCGCCGAATCCGATGATCTCGCCCAGCTCGTACCGCGAGGAGAGATTCTTCGGGGTGGTCATGGTTGTCCTTGTGACGGAGAGTTGTCGACGGTGATCTTCGGGCCCAGCGCGTTCGGCGCGTCGGGGAACGGCAGGTCGAGCGTGGGCAGCCGCGGACGTCCGTTGACCGTCGTCGTACCCTCCGGCTTGGTGGTGGTGGGTTTGGTGGTCTTGGTCGTGGTGGTCGCCGTCGGTTTGGGCGTGGTGGTCGGCTGCGTCGTCGTCACCGGCGGTTCCGTCGTGGTTGGCTGCGGCTCCTCGGTGGTGGTCGTCGGACGCGGCGCCTGCGTGGTCGTATCCGGCTCGCTGGGCGGCACGATCGGCGGCGGCAGCTGCTTGGTGGTGGTCACCGGCGGGGGCAGCGGTTTGGTGGTCTGCACGGTGGTGGTCGTCGTGCCGGTGCCGCGATTCGGCTCACCGCCGAACAGCAGCCACAGCACACCGCCACCGAGCACCAGCGCGCCGATGCCGAGCGCGATCAGCCACTTCTGGTTGTTTTTCCTGGTCTCGGGCGTGACGGCGGCCGCAGCCGCGGCCTGCGTCGCCGGGCCGGTGTAACCGCCGCCGGGGGTGATCGGCTGCGGCGCCTGGTGGCCGAAGCGCATGGTCGCGCCGTCGTAGTCGGCGGCGGCCGGGATCACCGTCGTCGGGCCGGGCGGCAGGACCCGGGTCGCGCCGGTCATCGACGGGCCGACGCCGGCGGGCGGCGGCGGCATGTGACCGGCCCGCACCGCGGCGACCGCGTCGGCGAACTCGCCGCCGCTGCTGTAGCGCTGGCTCGGGTCCTTGGCCATCGTGATCGCGATCAGCTCGTGCACGTTGGCGGGCAGATCGGCGGGCATCGGCGGCGGCGCGTCGCGGACGTGCTTCATCGCGACGGTGATGGCGCCGTCACCGGTGAACGGGCGAACGCCCGCCAGCGCCTCGTAGCCGACGATGCCGAGGGAGTACACGTCGCTGGCCGCGGTGGCGTCCTCGCCGACGGCCTGCTCGGGCGCGATGTACTGGGCGGTGCCCATCACCATGCCGGTCTTGGTCACCGGCGAGGCGTCGACCGCCTTGGCGATGCCGAAGTCGGTGATCTTCACCTGGCCGGTCGGGGTCACCAGGATGTTTCCCGGCTTCACGTCGCGGTGCACGACGCCGGCGGCGTGCGCGACCTCGAGTGCGCGGCCGGTCTGCTCGAGCATGTCCAGACCCTGGACGACCGAGAGCCTGCCCATCCGGTTCAGCACCGCGTTGAGCGGTTCGCCCTGGACGAGCTCCATCACCAGGTAGGCGGTCTCGCCACCGGACGGGTCGGTGGTCTCGCCGTAGTCGTAGATGCCGGCGATCCCGGGGTGGTTGAGCTGCGCGGTGGTGCGCGCCTCGGTCCGGAACCGCTGACGGAACGTCGGGTCGGCGGAGAACTCGGTCTTGAGGACCTTGACCGCGACCCGCCGGTCGAGACGGGTGTCCATCGCTTCCCACACCTGACCCATACCGCCGGTGGCGATCAGCCGCTGCAGGCGGTAGCGGTCGGCGATCATGGCGCCGTTGTTCAGCATCGGGGCCCCCGTGTTGTCACTCGCACACTCATTTCGTTCAGCCCCCTGCCAGGCCCGCGTCCAGCACCGACCTGGCGATCGGAGCGGCCCCCGAACCACCGGTGGCCGCCAGCGCCCGGTCGCCGCCGTTCTCGACGATCACCGCGATGGCGATCTTCGGGTTCTGCGCGGGCGCGAACGCCATATACCACGCATGCGGCGGGGTGTTACGGGGATTGCTGCCGTGTTCGGCCGTGCCCGTCTTGGACGCGATCTGGTACGGCGACCGGCCACCGCCGACGGTATTGGCCTCCGAGGCGACCATCAGATTCGTCAGGGTCGACGCTACCTGGGGGCTCACGGCTTGTCCGACCGAGACCGGCTTGGTCTTGCTGAGCTCGGACAGGTCCGGCGCCTGGGTCTGGTCGACCAGGTACGGCTGCATCCTGGTCCCACCGTTGGCGATGGTCGCGGCGACCACCGCCATGTCGAGCGGGGTGACCGCGACATCGCGCTGACCGATGCTCGACTGGCCGAGGGCGGCGTTGTCGGGAATCGGGCCGACGGTCGACTCGGCGACCGGAATCGGCACCCCGCGGTGCGGGCCGATGCCGAACGCTGCGGCCTCGTCCTTGAGCGCGCTCGCGCCGACCTTGATGCCGAGCTCGACGAACGCGGTGTTGCAGGAGCGCCGGAACGCCTCGTAAAGGCTGGCGGTCGGCCCGTCACCACAGGTGCTGCCGTTGTAGTTCTCCAGCGTGGTGCTGGTGCCGGGCAGGGTGATGGTGGGCGCCGCGGTGAACTGGTCATCGGGACCGGCGACGCCGTTGGACAGCGCGGCCGCGGTCACGATGGTCTTGAAGGTCGACCCGGGCGGGTAGGTCTGCGAGACGGCGCGGTTGAGCATCGGCTGGCTCGGATCGGTGCTGAGCCGGTCCCACGCGGCCCGGCCGGCGGCGCCGTCGTGGCCCGACAGCTCGTTGGGGTCGTAGCTGGGGGTCGAGACCATTGTCAGGATCTTGCCGGTGCTCGGCTCGATCGCGACGACGGCGCCGGTGTAGCCCTTGGCGGTCATCTGCTCGTAGGCCACCTGCTGCATCACCGGGTTGATCGTGGTGAGCACGTTGGCGCCGCGCGGGTCACGGCCGGCGAACATGTCGATGAGCCTGCGGCCGAACAGGCTCGAGTCGTTGCCCGAGAGCAGCGGGTCCTCGGCCAGCTCGAGGCCGGTCTTGCCGTACTGCATCGAGTAGAAGCCGGTGACCGGCGCGTAAGCCGGTGGGGTGCTCGGGTATTGGCGCAGGTACTTGTACCGGTCGTCGGTGGCGATCGAGCTCGCGAGCACGGTGCCGCCCGCGGAGATCTGACCGCGCTGGCGTGCGTATTCGTCGAGCAGCACGCGCACATTGCGCGGGTCGCTGCGCAGATCGTCGGCCTTGACCACCTGCAGGTAGGTCGCGTTCACGAGCAGCGCGACCACCATCACCATCACGGCGACGGCGACGCGACGTAGCGGAGTGTTCATTCGCTCGCCCTGCCTTCCGACCTGCGGAACATCTCGGTCGGCGCCTCGGCGATCGGCGCCGGGCCGCGCTTGCGCGCCGGTGCGGGCGCGCGGGCGGCATCGGAGATCTTGATCAGCAGCCCGAGCAGCGCGTAGTTCGCCAGCAGCGACGAACCGCCGTAGGAGATGAACGGCGTGGTCAGGCCGGTGAGCGGGATCAGTTTGGTGACGCCGCCGACGACGACGAACACCTGGATCGCGATGGTGAACGACAGGCCGGCCGCGAGCAGCTTGCCGAAGCTGTCGCGCACGGCCAGCGCGGTCCGCAGCCCACGCACGATGAAGATCAGGAACAGCATCAGCACCGCGGTCAGCCCGATCAGGCCGAGCTCCTCACCGATGGTGGTGACGATGAAGTCGGTCTTGGCGAAGGGCACCTGTTGCGGGCGCCCGCTGCCGAGCCCGGTGCCCGCCAGCCCGCCGGTGGCGAAACCGAACAGCGACTGCGAGATCTGATACCCGGTGTTGTGGTAGTCGTCGAACGGGTGCAGCCAGGTGTCGACGCGCACCCGCACGTGCCCGAACAGCTGGTAGGCGAAGACGAATCCGAGCACGAGCAGCCCGCCGCCGATGACCAGCCAGCCCACCCGCTCGGTGGCGATGTAGATCATCACCAGCACGGTGCCGAAGATGAGCAGCGAAGTGCCGAGGTCCTTTTCGAGGACGAGCACGCCGATGCAGACGACCCACACGATCAGGATCGGTCCCATGTCCCGCGGTCGCGGGAACTCCATGCCGAGGAAGTGCTTGCCCGCCGCGGTGAACAGATCGCGCTTGGCCACGAGCACGCCCGCGAAGAACACGATCAGCAGGATCTTGGCGAATTCGCCCGGCTGCACACTGAATCCGGGCAGCCGGATCCAGATCTTGGCGCCGTTGACTTCGGAGAACCGGCTCGGCAGCAGTGCCGGAATCGCCAGCGCGACCAGGCCGACCAGGCCTAGGGTGTAGGTGTAGCGCGCGAGCGTGCGGTAGTCCCGCAAGACGATGAGCAGGGTGATGAACACCACGATGCCCAGGCCGGTCCACATGATCTGCTGGTTGGCGTCGGGGGAGGGGATCGGGCTCGAGTCGTACACGGCCTTTTGCGCTTCCGCGAGATCGAGCCGGTGGATCAGCACCAGGCCCAAACCGTTGAGCAGCGCGATGATCGGGAGCAGCAGTGGGTCGGCGAACGGCGCGAACCGCCGCACGGCCAGATGCGCGATCCCGAACAGCGCGAGGAACGCCAGCCCGTACTTGACGATGTCCCAGGTGACCGATTGTTCCTGGCTCGCCTCCACGATGAACAGCGCCACCGTCGTGATCCCCGCCGCACCCGCCAGCAACAGCAACTCCTGGTTGCGTCGCGTCGACGGGGGTGGTGCTGGCGCGAATCCGCCAGGGGGGCTGGGGAAAGCCCCAGCCGACGGCGGTGCCGGTGCGGACATCAGTCCGTCACCCGGCAGTTCTCCCCTGAGATCTGCGGAGTTGTCGGTGGGACGGTCGTCGTCGGCGGGGCCGGGGTGGTCGTGGTCGGTGTCGCGGGCTGATCAGGGCCGGGGGTCGGTGCGCCACCGGGGATCACCGGCGGCTGCTCGGTGGGCAGCACGCCCGGCTGCGGCACCGATTCCTTCTTCGGGCAGGGCGGCAGCAGTTCGTTGCGGGCCAGCATCTTCATGCTGTCGCGCGCCTTGTCCAGCGAGTCCGGCGGCAGGCCCTTCTGGACCTGGTCGCGGCCGGTCTGCTTGAGATCGCTGACCATGAGCTTCTTGCAGCCGGTCGGCGCCGTCTTGCCCGCCTCGACCAGCGTCAGCTCGCCCTTGCTGTTGACGCAGCCGGTGAGCTCGACGTCGTGGATCGAGTAGCCGAGGATCGAACCGGGCAGGCCGCGCATCACGACCACCTGATCGTTGTCGGCGCCCACGTAGTAGTTGCCGCGAATCATCTTGTAGCCGACCACAAGTCCGACGACGACCGCGGCGATCAGTGCCAGCGAGAGCAGCAGCCAGCGCAGCTTGTGCGACTTCGGCTCCGGCGGCGGCGGCGCGGTGGCGGCCCGGCGCGGTTGCGCGCGCGGCGGGCGCATCGCGGCGGCCCGGCCCGCCGCGGTGTTCGGCGGCGGGGAGTCTTCCTCCTCCTCGGTGGAGGCGGCGCCCGCGACGATCGGGTGGCTCTGGCCGTAGTCGAGATCGATCACGTCGGCGACGACGACGGTGACGTTGTCGGGCCCGCCGCTGCGCAGCGCCAGCTCGATGAGCCGGTCGGCGCACTCGTCGGTGTTGCCCTCGCGCATGGTGTTGCCGATGGTCTCGTCGCTCACCACGTCCGAAAGGCCGTCGGAGCACAGCAGATACCGGTCACCGGCGCGGGCTTCGCGCATGATCAGCGTCGGCTCGATCTCGTTGCCGGTGAGGGCGCGCATGATCAGCGACCGCTGCGGATGGGTGTGCGCCTGCTCCGGCGTGATCCGGCCCTCGTCGACCAGCGACTGCACGAACGTGTCGTCGCGGGTGATCTGGGCGAGTTCGCCGTCGCGCAGCAGGTACGCGCGCGAGTCGCCGATGTGCACCATGCCGAGCTTGCCGCCGGCGAACAGGATGGCGGTGAGCGTGGTGCCCATGCCGTCGAGTTCGGGTTCGGCCTCGACGTGATCGGCGATGGCGGCGTTGCCGGAGCGGGTCGCCCGGTCGAGCTTGCCGAGGATGTCCTGGCCCGGCTCGTCGTCGTCCAGATGCGCCAGCGCGGCGATCATCAACTGGGAGGCGACTTCTCCGGCGGCGTGGCCACCCATGCCGTCGGCGAGGGCCAGCAGGCGCGCGCCCGCGTAGACCGAATCCTCGTTGTTGCCTCGGACGAGGCCCCGGTCGCTTCGCGCGGTGTAGCGCAGAACAAGTGTCACGATCGCAGCTCGATCACAGTTTTGCCGACTCGCACCGGAGTGCCGAGCGGAACACGGACGGCGGTGGTGACTTTCGCGCGGTCTAGATACGTGCCGTTGGTGGAGCCGAGGTCCTCCACGTACCAGTCGTCACCACGCTGAGAGAGTCGCGCGTGCCTGGTCGAGGCATAGTCGTCGGTGAGTACCAGCGTCGAATCGTCGGCGCGGCCGATGAGGACCGGCTGCGTGCCGAGGGTGATTCGAGTGCCGGCGAGTGAACCATGAGTCACCACTAGATACTTGGCGCCCTTCTGGCCTCGGCTGAAGGAAGGCAGCACCGTGGAACCGCGTGCGGCCCTGGGCTGTATCCGAATGCCGGATGCCGCGTAGATATCGCTGCGCAAGGTCCGCAGGACGGCCCAGACGAACAACCAGAGCAGCAGCAGGAACCCCGCGCGGGTCAATTGCAGGATCAATCCCTGCACGGCGTTCCACCTCCTGTTCGCCCGGGTACGTCGGTACGGCAGGTGCGGGGCGAACCACCCCCACCAGCGTGCTGGCTTGCGGGCCCCGAGGTCGGGGCCGTGCGTGTGATGGCAGCATCATAGGGCCGACAGCGTCGACTCGTGACGTGCACCGCGCAGCTTACGGGATCAGACGATCCGGATCAGGATCTCGGAATGTCCGGCCCGGATGACGTCGCCGTCGGCGAGCTGCCAATCCTGCACGGGCGAGCCGTTGACCAGGGTTCCGTTGGTGGAACCGAGGTCGGAGAGCATCGCGGTCTGACCGTCCCAGCGCACCTCGATGTGGCGGCGCGACACACCGGTGTCGGGCAGCCGGAAGTGCGCGTCCTGGCCGCGGCCGATGATGTTGCTGCCCTCGCGGAGCTGATAGGTGCGGCCGCTGCCGTCGTCGAGCTGCAGCGTGGCCGAGTAGCTGGACTGCGCGGCGCCGTAGCCGGCACCGGCGGCCTGGCCGTAGCCCTGCTGGGCGCCGTAGCCGGCCTGCTGGCCGTAGCCCGCCTGCTCCGGCTCGGCGTAGCCCTGCTCGGCGTAACCGGGCTGGGCGCCGTAGCCGGCCTGCTGGCCGTAACCGGGCTCGGCGTAACCCTGCTGGCCGTACCCGCCCTGCTGGTCGTAGCCGGGTTCGGCATAGCCCTCCTGGACGAACCCTGCCTGATCTCCG
>NZ_JBHXMY010000133.1:0-12556 GCF_042720195.1 Nocardia sp. NPDC058497
CCGGCCCCTCCTCGAGGTCGGGGCGCGCGGGGGTGAGTTGGTTCGTTGGGTGAGACATGAACCGCCGCCGTGGGGCGGTCCCTTCTCAGGTCGAGGGCGGGGGTTGGTTTGCTTCGTTCGGTGAGACACACGGGGTGGCGCCGGGTGCGCATCCCTGCGTCTGTGGGATCTGTGCGGCACAGTGGTGTCATGACGAACCCGAAGAAGCGGGGACGCGCTGCGGAGCCCGTGCCGGAGCCGCAGGGGCGGAAGGTGCCGGGGGCTGACCTCCTGTCGGCGGCGCAGGCTGCGGTCGGTGCCGCGCAGTCGGCGGCGGGTCAGGCTATCGACGCCGCCCAGCAGACCGCGGGGTATGCCTTCGACGCGGCGGTGCGGTTGCCACCGGCTTCGGCGCAGCTGGCCGCGCAGTTGCCGGATCTGGTGGAGAACCTGTCGATCGCGGTGGACCGGCTCAACAGCACCATCGACCGGCTCGACCGGACCCTGGCGCTGGCCGACCCGGTCTTCGCGACCTACGACCGGCTGTTGCCCCGGCTCGAGGCGATGATCTCGCTGGGCGAGGATCTCTTCGGGGCGCTGGCGAAACTGCCTGGTGTCGGGCTGCTCGGCCGGATCACCGGACGCGCTGGGGAGGAACCGCCGCCGGAACCCACCAAGGGCAAGCGTTCGCGCCGCTAGCGCTCAGCTCAGCGCCCGGAATGTCGCCGCCGCCTTCAGCACCATCTCCGCGTACTCGTCCTCGGCATCGGAGTCGAGGACGATCGCGCCGCCCGCGCCGATCCGCCACTCGTCGTCGTAGCGGACCGCTGTCCGGATGACGATATTGAGGTCGGCGGTGCCGCCGAGGCCGAGGAAGCCGATCGTGCCCGAATAGATCCCGCGCGCTTGGGTTTCCAGCTCGTCGAGGATCTCCATGGTGCGCAGCTTCGGCGCGCCGGTCATCGAGCCGCCGGGGAAACAGGCCCGCAGGCAGTCGATCACCCCGGCGTCGGGGCGCAGCGTCCCGCGCACCGTCGACACCAGTTGGTGCAGGGTGGAATAGGTTTCGGTGGCCATCAGCTCCGGCACGTGCACCGAGCCGACCTCGCAGACCCGGCCCAGATCGTTGCGCAGCAGGTCGACGATCATCAGGTTCTCGGCGCGGGTCTTCGGATCGTCGGCCAGCGACAGGCGCAGATGCTCGTCCTCGGCGACGGTCCGGCCGCGCGGCGCGGTGCCCTTGATCGGCTTGCTCTCCACCACCCGGTCCCGGTCGATCTTGAGGAACCGCTCCGGCGACGAACAGGCCACATCGAGTCCGGGGAAACGCAGGTAGGCGGCGTAGGGCGCGGGATTGCAGCGGCGCAGCCGTCGATACAGCGCGAGCCCGTCGCCGGGGGCGGCGGCGACCGCGGCCGCGTCGGTCAGGCAGATCTCGTAGGACTCGCCCGCGTGCAGCCGCTCCTGGCAGACCGCGATATCGGCCAGATAGCGGTCGCGGCCGCGGATCAGATGCGCCTGGACGGCATCCGGATCGGCGGGGACAGGCAGATCGGCCGGATTGACCCAGGTGGGCAGATCTGCCAGCGCCGCATCGGTCTCGGCGAGCCAGCGATCCGCCTGCTCGATGCCGTCCGCGGCCAGCGCGAGCAGGTGCGTGCGGCCCGCTTCATGATCGACGACGATCAGCCGGTCGGCGAAGATCCAGCCGGCGTCGGGGGTGGGGGAGCGGTGCGCCGCGCTCGCGCCGCAGTCGGCCTTCACCTCGTAGCCGAGGTAGCCCACATAGCCGCCGGCGAAATCGAAAGGCAGGGGCGGGGTTTCGCAGTGCCTGCGCCGGAGTTCGCGGTCGAGATAGTCCAGGACGGTACCGGGGACCGACCTGCTGCCCTCGGCGTCCGTCACCGTGACGGCGCCCTCGCCGACCCGATAGCCGACGATCTCGGCGTGCGGCCCGCTCGCGTCACCGAGGAAGGAGAACCGGTCGAGGCCGGGTTCGACATGCTCGCTGTCGAGCCAGAACGCGGTCGCCGACTCGGCGTAGCGGCGCAGGAAGATCGCCTCGGTATCGATGGCGCGCTCGATCATGCTGTGCCGCAACGTGAATCGACGTTCCGGTACGGGCTGCGGCGACAGGTCGCGCGGTCCGCGCACGAGGATCGGCGCACCGTTGTGCGTGCGCGCCTTGGTGAGATCGGCGAAATTGCGCAGCAGCGCCGCACCGAATTCGCTCGACACCGATTCGGGATGGAACTGCACACCCCATTGCGGCCGCTCACGATGACGCACACCCATGACCACGCCGTCGCCCGTCGACGCGGTCACCTCCAGCACCTCGGGCAGCGGTTCCTCGGCGGCCAGCGAGTGATACCGGACGACGGTGAAATCCTGCGGCAGACCGGCGAACAGGTCGCGATCGTCGTGCGCGACGCGATCGAGGTAGCCGTGCCTGGCCTCCGGCGCGCGGCCCACCGTGCCGCCCGCGCCGACCACGATCCCCTGGTGGCCGAGGCAGACACCGAGCAGCGGCAGCGTCGACTCCGCGATCACCGCCGTCGACACCCCCATGTCGCGGGCGCGATCGGGACGGCCGGGTCCGGGCGAGATCACCACATTGTCGAAGCGGTCCAGTTCGAGCTCGGCGTACTCGTCGTTGCGCACGACGGTCGGCTCGTTCCCGTTGACCTCACTGATCAGCTGATCGAGGTTGTAGGTGAACGAGTCGTAGTTGTCGATCAACAGCGTGCGCATCCTGGCAGAAATCCTACGTCGGGCCCACCGGAGTCCCGCCTCGGGCACAATGATCGCCATGTCTGTTTCGCAACCGGTCGATGTCGACCCGACCATCGCGGATTTCGCGGCGATCGGCCGCTGGATGGACGAACGTGGCCTGCCCGGCGGCGCGTTCGGTGCGGTGACCCCGATCGGCGGTGGCACGCAGAACATCATGCTGCGCTTCACTCGTGGCGACCGCGAATACGTGTTGCGACGCGGACCCAAGCACCTGCGCGCCAGGAGCAACGATGTGATCCGGCGCGAATCGCGGCTGCTCGGCGCGCTCGACGGCACCGAGGTGCGTTCGCCCCGGGTCATCGCCGCCTGCGACGACGACGCCGTGATCGGCGCGGTGTTCTATCTGATGGAGCCCATCCACGGCTTCAACCCGCAGACCGAACTCCCCGCCCTGCACGCGGGCGACCCGGAGATCAGACGGCAGATGGGCCTGTCCGCGGTCGAGGCCATCGCCCGCCTCGGCTCACTCGACTATCAGGCGCTCGGCCTGGCCGACTACGGCAAGCCCGAGGGCTTCCTGGAACGCCAAGTGCCGCGCTGGCTGCGCGAACTCGACTCCTACGCCACCAACGAGGGCTACCCCGGCCCGCAGATTCCCGGTGTCGACCAGGTCGGCGACTGGCTCGAGCGCAACCGGCCCACCACCTGGACGCCGGGCATCATGCACGGTGACTGTCACCTGGCCAACATGATGTTCGAGTACGACAGCCCGCAGGTGGCGGCGATGGTCGACTGGGAGATGTCCACCATCGGTGACCCGCTGCTCGACCTCGGCTGGCAGCTCGCGACCCGCCCGGTCCCCGGCACCGTCGGCGCGGGCCTGATGGGCACCCTCGGCACCGTCGGCGGCCTGCCGACGCCGGCGGAGATGATCGAGCACTACGGCAAGTTCTCCGACCGCGACCTGAGCGCCGTCACCTGGTACGAGGTGCTGGCCTGCTTCAAGCTGGGCATCGTCCTCGAGGGCACCTACGCGCGCGCGTTCGCGGGCAAGGCGCCCAAGCCGGTGGGCGACTTCCTGCACGCGGTGACCATGGAACTGTTCGAGAAGGCGCGTCAGCTGATCGCGTGATGCCCGGATCTCGCCGATGATTGGCAGAATATCGATGGATCGCAAGATCCAGACATCCTAGGCTGGCGGCATGATCGTTCCCGACACCAAGAACTGGACCTGGGTCCTCGAACGCGCCTGCCCCGACTGTGGATACGACGCCGAGCAGACCGCCTACGCGGCGGTTCCCGAGCGTGCGCTCGACAGCGCCGCCCGGATCGGCGCCGCGCTGGAGCGCGCCGATGCTCGGGTCCGTCCCGACGACACGACCTGGTCGGTGCTCGAGTACGGCGCCCACGTGCGCGACGTGTGCCGGATCTTCGACACCCGCCTCGCCCTGATACTGGCCGGTGACGGCGTCGTTCCGCCGCGGTTCGAGAACTGGGATCAGGACGCGACCGCCGTCGCCGACCGCTACGGCGAACAGAACCCGGCGCAGGTCGCGACCGAGCTCGCGGTGGCCGCCGAGAAGGTCGCCTCGGCCTTCGCCGCCGTGCCCACCGATCTGCTCGAGCTGCTGGGTGCGCGCAGCGACGGATCGCTGTTCACGGTCACCTCGCTGTCCCGCTACTTCCTGCACGACCTCGTCCATCACGTCCATGACGTGCGCGGATAGATAATTCTCGGCAATATTTCTAGAACGTGTTTCAGAATTGACCGATTCTTCGTTAGGGTGAGTGCAATCACAACGAAGCACGAGCTTGGCGAGAGGTCGACCGGACATGAAGACGAAGGGCGCGATCCTGTGGGGCACCGATCAGCAGTGGTCGGTGGAGGAGATCGAGGTCGGCGATCCCGTCGCCGGTGAAGTGCAGATCCGGATGGAAACGGCGGGCATGTGCCACTCCGACCATCACATCGTCACCGGCGCGACGCCGATGCCGGCGTTCCCGGTGATGGGCGGCCACGAGGGCGCGGGTGTCATCACCAAGCTCGGCCCGAACTGCCCGGCCGACCTGGCCGTGGGCGACCACGTCATCCTGTCGTTCATCCCGGCCTGCGGCCGTTGTCCCGCCTGCGTCGCCGGCCACATGGCGCTGTGCGACCTGGGCGCGGGCCTGCTGATGGGCCAGGCCATCTCCGACGGCACCTACCGCATCCAAGCGCGCGGCGAGAACGTCATCCCGATGTGCCTGCTCGGCACCTTCTCCCCGTACATGACGGTGCACCACACCTCGGTCGTGAAGATCGACCCGACCATCCCGTTCGAGGTCGCGTGCCTCGTCGGCTGTGGCGTGCCGACCGGCTTCGGTTCCTCGACCCACGTGGCCGAGGTGCAGCCGGGCGAGACCGTGGTGATCGCGGGCATCGGCGGTGTCGGCATGAGTGCGCTGCAGGGCGCGGTGCTCTCCGGTGCGTCGAAAGTCATTGCCATCGACCCGAATCCGTGGAAGCGGGAGCAGGCGCAGAAGTTCGGCGCCACCCACACCTACGAGAGCATGGCCGCCGCGATCATGCCGATGATCGACGCCACCGAGGGCCGGATGGCCGAGAAGGTCATCCTCACCATGGGTGAGATGCACGGCGACTACATCGAAGAGGGCCTGATTCTCACCGGCAAGGCTGGCACGCTGGTCGTCACCTCGATGGGCCGCATGGACGCCGGCGACGTGAAGATGAACAGCTTCCTGCTGTCCATGCTGCAGAAGACGGTCAAGGGCTGCATCTTCGGCGGCGGTAACGCCCGTCAGGACGCGCCGCGCCTGCTGTCGCTGTACAAGTCGGGTCAGCTCAACCTCGACGACATGGTCACCCGCACCTACTCGCTGGAGGAGATCAACCAGGGCTACCAGGACATGCTGGACGGCAAGAACATTCGCGGCATCATCCGCTTCACCGAAGCCGACTGGTAAGTCACCGCCCGCTTTCCCACTCGGCGAGCCGGACCGCGATCTGCGCGATTCAGGTCGTACGGAATCGGTTCTCCGAGTGGGAATTTCAGGGTGCCACGGCCCGCTTTGTAGGGCTCGATGGCACGTTCGAACTCCTCGTCCCCCTCCGGGATGGGGTACACGCTCACATGGACCTTCCATCCGGCGAAGGACATGAACGCCCGGTCGTCGAGGGTGGTGGCCGGGATGGCGTAGCTGATCTTCTCGCCCGCCTCCGGCACTACCCGGTGAATCGTCTCCCGGATCTGCTGCAGGACGGCGCGCTCCGCCTCCGGCAGGCCGGCCAGATAGTCGTCGACCGAGGTCGGTGTCGCGGCCATGATTTCCTCCTGCTGCGGGACGCGCGGGTGGAGCGGGCGCTGTCGATTCTACGACCGGACCATCACCTCGCCCGGCTGCCCCGCAGCGATCAGGCGACCCTCTCCGAGCACCAGGCAGTGATCGGCCTTGTCGGCCTCGGCCAGGTCGTGGGTTGCCTGCACGACGGTGACCCCCGCGGCGCTGACCTCGGCCAACACCTCCGAGATCGCCGTCTGGGAGGCCGCATCCAGGCCCGTCGCCGGTTCGTCCAGCAGCAGCAGATCGGACTGCTGCGCCAGAGCTTGGGCGAGCAGTGTGCGCTGGCGTTGTCCGCCCGAGAGGGTGTCCAGGCGCCGTGAAGCCAGTGTCGTGAGGTCCATCCGTTCCAGGCAGGTGCGGGCAATTTCGCGGTCCTCGCGGGTGAGGCGCCGCCACGGTCCGCGATGCGCCCAGCGTCCCATCGCCACCGTCTCGCCGACGGTGAGCGGCAATGTCGGCGGAATCGCGGTGTGCTGCACCACGAATGCGGGCCGATGTGTGGTGCCTCGATGAACCGTGCCCGACTGCGTGGGGATGGTCCCGGCGAGTACGCCGAGCAGGGTCGATTTCCCTGATCCGTTGGGTCCGACGATCGCGGTGATCTGTCCGCGCGGAATCGTCGCCGACACCTGCGACAGCACCGGCGTCGAGCCGTAGCCCGCCGTCACATGCTCGATCTTGATCGCTGCGTCATCTGTGTGCTGCATCTCACCTCAATTGAAACGATAATCATTTTCAGTATATCGTTCCGCGCTATGGATTGGCTGTTCGCCCCGTTCGAGGTGGCATTCGTGCAACGGGCCCTGTGGGGTGGGCTGCTCGTCTCTTGCGTCTGTGCGCTGGCGGGGACCTGGGTTGTGGTGCGCGGCATGGCATTTCTCGGTGACGCGATGTCGCACGGGATGCTGCCCGGTGTCGCGGTGGCGGCCCTGCTCGGCGGGAACCTGATTCTCGGGGCCGCGATCAGCTGCGCTGCGATGGCGTTCGGTGTCTCGATGCTGGGGCGCAGCAAGCGGTTCGCGCCGGATACGGCGATCGGGCTGCTGTTCGTCGGCATGCTCGCGGCCGGGGTGATCATCGTGTCGCGATCGCAGTCGTTCGCCGTCGATCTGACCGGGTTCCTGTTCGGTGATGTGCTGGCGGTGCGGTCGCGCGATCTGCTGTATCTCGGTGTGGCGCTGGTGATTGCACTGGTCGTGGCGGTGCTGGGGCATCGCGCGTTCGTGGCGTCGACCTTCGATCCGCGCAAGGCACACACCCTCGGATTGCGTCCCAAGGCGGCGCAGGTGGCGTTGATCGGGCTGGTGACGCTGGCGATCGTGGCGTCGTTCCACGTCGTCGGGACGCTGCTGGTGTTCGGGCTGCTCATCGCGCCACCCGCCGCGGCTATGTACTGGTCGGATCGGATTCCGGTGGTGATGGTGGTGGCTGCGCTGATCGGTGGGGTGTCCACGGCCGTGGGGCTGCTCATTTCGTGGCATGCGCAGACCGCGGCGGGCGCGACCATCGCCGCCGTGGCCGTCGGCTCGTTCTTCCTGTCGGCGATCATCGCCGCGCTGCGGGACAGGTTCGGTGCGCGCCGGATGAGTGCGGCCTCGGTAGCCGCGCTCGCGGCGCTGCCGCTGGTCGGGTGTGGGTCGGGGGAGTCCGTGGTGGTGGAGGAGGCGCCGCACGGGTTCGTCGCCGGTGCCGAGGAGATGGCGGAGGCGCCGAGGCGGTTGATCGTGGCCGATGCGGGCACGGGGGCGATGCGGGTCGTCGACCTCTTGACCGAGAAGGTGACCTCGATCGATACGGGAACTGTGAAAGCTGGCTCCTCGCAACCACCTTCAGCAGCGGGTGAGCCGGCCCCTGGCGCGATTCGGCTCGCTGGCGACGGCCGGTTCGGGTTCGTGAGTTCGGGTGGGCGTCTCTCGATCGTGGACAGTGGGGCGTGGACGGTCGACCACGGCGATCATCGGCACTATTACAGTGCGCCGATTCGCGCGGTCGGATCGGGCGATACTTCAGTTGGGGGATTGTCCGGCGCGGGAAGGTCGAGTGCAGCGCCAGGACCGAGCGCAGCGCCGGGGTCGAGTGGTGCGGCAGGACAGAGTGGTGCGGTCGTCTCAGCGCACAGCGATCCCGTTGTCGTAGCGGTTGTTTCGGATGCCGGCGAGACGATGGTGTTCGATCGTGCGGCGCTGAGCGAGGGGGTGGCTGCCGAGCCGCGGCGGATCGACGGCATCGCGGTGCCCTACGCCGAGCGGCTGATCGTCGCCGACAATGCGGGACGCGTGGAGGTGCGCGGACGCGACGGTGCGGCGGGGGGCGTGCAGACCGCGACGTGCCCGGATCCGCAGGGACAGGCGGTGACTCGGCGCGGCGTCGTCTTCGGATGTGCCGACGGCGCGATCGTCGTGACACAGCGGGACGGCTCGTTCGTCACCGAGAAGATCCCGTACCCGTACCCGGCACCGACAGCCGACCGCGCGACCGCCTTCACCCATCGGCCCGGCAGCAGCACGCTGACCGCACTCGCGAGCCGACACGGGGTGTGGACCCTAGACATCAGGAAGAAGTCCTGGACGCTGACACCGATCGCCGAGGCAGTGGCGGTGAACACCGCGGGCGAAGGATCGTCGTTGCTGGTCCTCACCCGTGACGGCGTCCTGCACGGTATCGACCCGGTAAGCGGAACGGAGACAGCGCATCTCGGCCTGATCGCGGGTCCGGTCGACGGTCACGCCTCGATCCAGGTAGACCCGGATCGGGCCTACATCAACGACATTCGTGCACGCACCATCCACGAGATCGCCTACAACGACAACCTCCGGGTCGCACGCGCGTTCCCGCTGGACATCCCGCCTTCGCTGATGGTGGAGACGGGGCTGTGAACACTATGGACAACAACACCACCATCACCTATCGCTCCTCGGCCGGCCTCTCGGCGGTCGCACTGTGCCGGGCCATCGAGAACCCCCGCCACGCGCGTCCGGCCGGATCCGAGGCCGTATCGACGGCGGTGCCCGAAGACAGGCTCACTGATGGGCCGTCGAGCGGGCAACCTGGCGAAGTCCGATCGGGGCGAGGTGGATCCGATATGCCGAGAACGCCGTCGTTTCGGCGGCCGTGGGCCGGTGCAGAGCGGCGGCCGCGTGCCCTCGCCTATCCCGGTTTTCGAGCGTGGCTGCCCGGTGCAGTGGCATCCCATGAATTGCGGCGGTTGCGAATAGTGTTGTCCGCGTTCGTCTCCAGCCGCCGTGCACATCGGCGGAGGCCGTTGCCCGCCGTCATGGTCTCGGCTGTCGTCATGGCTGTGCTGACGCCGTTGGTCGCCGCCTGTTCGAGCGATACCGACCGATCC
Organism: Nocardia sp. NPDC058497; assembly: GCF_042720195.1. Lineage (NCBI taxonomy): Bacteria > Bacillati > Actinomycetota > Actinomycetes > Mycobacteriales > Nocardiaceae > Nocardia > Nocardia sp. NPDC058497. The sequence continues at coordinate 9,401 of NZ_JBHXMY010000133.1, forward strand.
GGGATCGTCGTGACGACCACTATCCTCGGTGACCTGACCAGGGCGGTCGTTGGTGACACCGTGCCCGTGCGCGTGCTCATGCAGGCTGGCGCGGATCCGCACTCGTTCGCGATCTCAGCACGGCAGGCGGCCGATATCGAGCGGTCGGCGCTGGTCGTGCACAACGGGTTGGGCCTCGAAGAAGGTGTGGCCCGGCATGTAGAAGCGGCCGCTGCGGCCGGGGTGGCGACGCTGGCTGTGGCCGAGCGGGTCGACCCGATCGCGTACACCTCCGACGAGTCGGCCGGGAAGCCCGATCCGCACTTCTGGACCGATCCACAGCGGGTCCGCAAGGCTGTCGAGGCGATCAGTGCGGAAGTCCTCGCGCAGGTCGACGGCATCGACGCCGCGGCGGTCCGCGCGAACACCGACCGCTACCTCGCCGAGCTCGACCAGCTCGACCGGTGGATGACCGACCGGTTTGCCGCGATCCCACCCGAACGCAGGCAGCTGGTCACCGACCATCACGTCTTCGGTTATCTCGCACAGCGATTCGGCTTCCGGGTGATCGGGGCGGTGATCCCCAGCGGCACCACCCTGGCCTCACCCAGCGCGTCCGATCTCGACGAGCTCGCCGGCGCGATCCGGGCAGCGGGCGTCGGCGCGATCTTCGCCGATTCCGCACAGCCCGAACGACTTTCGCGCGTCCTCGCCGAGCACACCGGCTTGCAGGTGCAGGTGATCGCCCTGCATACCGAATCGCTCACCCCACCCGGCGGCGGCGCGGCCACCTATCTGGAGATGGCGCGCGCCAACACCGAGGCCATCGCCCGTGGCTTGTCCGGGCCGACGACGTAGTTCACGCAGGAGAAATGGAGCAGCACATGCACAGTCGGTCACGGATCACCACGATGGTGGCCATGTCCGGGGTCCTCGCCTCGGTGGTCGCGCTGAGTGGTTGTGGCACGGACGATGCCGCGCACGACCACGAGCACACTCCGGGCGCGGAGCCGATCGCGCTCACCTACAACGGTGGCATCTACGTCCTCGACGGCGCCACGCTGGCCCAGCAGGGCGAGGTGAAGCTCGACGGGTTCAACCGGCTCAACCCGGCAGGCGACGACGACCACCTCATGGTGTCGACCAAGGACGGGTTCCGCGTCTTCGACGCCTACGCCAAGGAGTTCACCGGCACCGAATTCCCCGCGACCAAGCCGGGGCACGTTGTGCGGCACGCGGGCAAGACCGTGCTGTTCGCCGACGGATCCGGCGAGGTCACCATCTTCGACTCCGCGCAGCTCGCGCACGGCATGCCGAAGACCGAGGTCTACAAGGCGGCCGAACCGCACCACGGCGTCGCCATCGAACTGAGCAACGAGCAGCTGGTGCTCACCCTCGGTACCGCGGACAAGCGGGTCGGCGCCGTCGCGCTCGACGGAAACCGCAAGGAACTCAGCCGCAACGAGAACTGCCCCGGCGTGCACGGCGAAGCGACCGCCCAGGGCGAGGCGGTGGTGATCGGCTGCCAGACCGGCGCCCTCGTCTACCGCGACGGGAAGTTCGCCAAGGTCGCCAGCCCTGACCCCTACGGCCGGATCGGCAACATGTCCGGCAGCGAGGTCTCGCCGATTGTGCTCGGCGACTACAAGGTCGACAAGGACGCCGAACTCGAACGGCCGCAGCGGATCTCGCTGGTGAACACCACCGACGGCACCCTGCGCCTGGTCGACATCGGCACCAGCTACACCTTCCGCTCGCTGGGCCGCGGCCCGGCCGGTGAGGCACTGGTACTCGGTACCGACGGCAAGATCCACGTCATCGATCCGGTCGCTGGCACGGTCACCCGCACCATTCCGGTGATCGGCAGCTGGCAGGAACCGCTCGACTGGCAGGACGCGCGGCCCGCACTGTTCGTGCGCGGCGGGGTCGCCTACGTGTCGGACCCGACGACCAAGCAGGTGCACCGGGTGGACCTGGCCGACGGAAAGGTCACGGCGACAGCCACGCTCGCCTCGGCGCCGAACGAGATCAGCGGCGTCGCCGGACACTGATCGGGCGACGAGCCGACAGCGCGCATCGGTGGTCTGCCGGGGCCGCGCTGAGCCTTCACTAAATGCTCCTATGGTCCCGATTGCGACCGATCGGCGGGAGAATGAACGTTCAGCGCGGTCGACGGGACCATGGGTGTGACTCGGCTCGTGGAGCGACGAGTGTGTCGGTCGCGGGATTTCAGCCGACGCAGCGCAACACGGCGTCGCGCAGGTTGCGGCTGCGGACATCGTCGAGGATCGCCATACCGAGGCGGTTCATGCTGTAGCCGAAGCCGAGGCCCGTCGTTGGATCGGCGAAGCCGAAGGATCCGCCCAATCCTGTTGTGCCATAGGCGCGTTTGTCCGAGCCGAAACGGAAACTGCCGCGCGACTTGCGGAACCCGAGGTGGTAGCGGCTCTTCGTGTGCAGCACCAGGTCCTCGGCGGGCACATCGTCGGCGGTGTCGGCGGCGGCCAGCAGATCGAGCACGTCGTCGCTGATCGGCAGCGCACCGGTGCGACCGGCCGCCGCACCGTAGACGCGGGCCAGCGCACGGGCATTGCCCACACCGTTCATACCGGGCCACTCGATTTCCAGGAACTCCCGGCGGGCGGCGCGGGCGGGCGCACCGGGGCGCGGATTGGTCAGCGCCGCATAGGAAAGCCCCCGCTTGGCGTAGACCTCGGCGCCGATGCGCACCGGAATGTCGGCGAGTTCGTAGCGCAGGATGTCGAGGCCCTTCGTCGCCGACAGCTGGGCGACCCGCTCCAGCGGCTCGGACTCGGGGAACCCGATGAACAGGTCCGCGTCGACCGGGGCGGCGATCTCCTCGGCGAAGAACCGGCCCAGGCTGCGGCCCGCCGGATCGACCCGGCGCAGCAGCTCACTCTGATAGAGCCCCAGGGTGAGCGCGTGATAGCCGTGCCGCGTGCCGGGCTTCCACGCCGGTTTCTGCGCGGCCAGCAGCGCACCCAGGGCGTCACGGTCGGTCAGCTCGTGCAGCTTCACGATCCGGTCCAGCCTGGACAGCCCGGCCTGGTGGTCGATCAGCTGGCGGACGGTGATCTGGTCTTTGCCGTTGTCGGCGAATTACGGCCAGTACTTCGCGACCGGGGGGGAGGGGTGGAGAAGCCCCCCCCCGAAGGC